>NZ_JALJWH010000002.1 GCF_024168825.1 Paenarthrobacter sp. A20
TTTCCGTGGCCCGTGCACTGCTGGGGGACGACAGAGCTGCTCAAACGGCAGAAGAGGTGATCGCAGCCAGCGAACGGCAGGGAGAGCAGTGGATTAGGTCGCGCGCCCTCTATGCGCTGGGCTTACACGCCTGGATGAACGGTCAATTGGACCAAGCATCCTCGGCGGCCCGTGCTGGGCTGCAGATCCAGCGCGGATTCAATGACCACGTCGGAGCTGCGATGATGATCGAGCTCCTCGCATGGATCGCGACGGCGAAAACTGAGTTTGACCACGCTGCGCGTTTGCTTGGAGCGATTCGTTCGATTTGGGGCGCGCTGGGAACGTCGCTTTCCGCCTTTGGTCCACACTTGGCCACCTATCACTCCCAATGTGAAGCAGAGCTGAAAAGCGGGTTGGGAGGGTATGGGGCGCTGCAGGTCCGGCTCGATGAAGGAGGCCGGCTAGACCGAAACCAGGCTATCGCCTATGCAATTGATGGTCCTGAAGTGAGAAGCGCAATCGAGTCAAGACCAGATATAGGAGTGTTGAGCCCACGTGAGCGCCAAGTCGCGCAATTGGTCACTGAAGGGCTAAGTAATCGCCAGATCGCTGAGCGTCTAGTGGTCTCGCCCAGAACGGTGGACGGACATATTGAGAGGATACTGGCGAAGCTGGAGTTTTCATCCCGCGCGCAAATCGCTGCATGGGTTGCCTCTTCTGGTCTGCCGCCTGTGGACATCCCGGAACGGCGCTAGTACTCATATCATGCAGCATTTCCCTGCTGCAGGCTCGGAAAGACGACTCGGGCGGTCAGCTGGACATATTGAGCCCGCGCCGCGAGCTTAGGAGCGATCCCCGGGCTTCCTTAAACTTTAATCTCTACCAGTTGCAACTGCTGGGAGCCGTTCGGGTATCGCACCACCAGCCGCCAATCCTGCGAAATGGTTTACATTTCAACCATCTCCGACATGGATCTGACCCAGGGCAACCATGCGTACGACGAAACTCAGGGTAGATCTGCGGGTTCTAGGAAAGGGGTAATCCTACGCGTTCCGCAAGCGTCCGCCCGTAGCAGAGACTAAGTGCGAAGCAACGCGACCACTACATTTTTAGGAGCCCATCCATGACCGAAACACTTCGGGAGCTTGTTGCACTTTCATCGCGGATTCTCGCGTCGAGTGGGCACGGAGATTTGATTTGGGGCCACGCCTCAGCACGCGACCCTGAAGGTCGCGGAGTTTGGATCAAGAGCGCCGAATGGGGGCTGGAGGAAATCACCTCCGACCGCGTGCATCTCGTGTCGTCCCTCGGCGAGATTGTGGAGGGTGACGGCAAGCGCCACAGCGAGTATCCGATCCATACTGAAATTCTTGCGGCACGACCGGACGCTGGCGCGGTTGTGCATACCCACTCGCCGCACGCGGTGGCACTAGCTGCGACTGGGCAGCAGCTTCGCCCAGTGAGTCACGCAGCAAATTTCTTTGTTCCGGAAGCGGTTCCACGCTTCACTCTCACAGCGGATCTGATTTTGACGCAGGAGCTCGGCAAGGAAGTGGCCGTTGCGCTCGGTGATGCATCGGCGTTGTTCTTGGTGAACCACGGCATAGTTGCCGTTGGCCCAGACATCCAGACCGCTACCGTCGCTGCCGTGCTTCTGGAACGGGCCTGTGAACAACAGTTGCTGACGCAGTCATTTGGAGGTTGGCCAACCTGGTCGGACACGACTGAGTCATTGGCAAAAAGAGAACATATCTACAATTCCGCTGCACTCGCCGCGGTGTGGGACTACCTAGTGCGTGGGCTCGACTAAAACCACCACTTGGGGCAGACGGATTACGTGTCTTTGCACTGCTGCGTGGAGGCCGCGCGAGCCGGTGCATCCCGTCAGGGTTTGAACAGTTATGCGGCCTAAGGATTCCTTGGGTGATTTTGTTGCCCTAAAGATTGGGCCGTATTAGGGGGAAACGGGCACAAGGTGAGGTCGTCAGCCCGGACTTCCAGGGCTGGGATGTAACCTTCGTCCGAAGCCTCGCGGGCGGAGAACATTTGAGGGGATCGAAGCAAAATGACAGAGTTAAATCGCCGCAATCCTTTCGCGCCCATTGGTGACCGATTTGGCAACCCCGCATCCGAACGCGGACATCGATCAACGGCAACACCAGCAAAGTCGGCGGGTGTAGTAGATATCGACGAGCTGATCACATCCCCGTGGATCGGGTTGCATTATAGGCACGAGTTTCTACTCCACTATGCACATGAGCAGTTGCCGGCACCGCATGGCTCAACCTTAGTGAATCTGACGTGAAGGCTTCAGTGGATCCACAACGTTGGCATTATGCTGGCACTTCTATCGAAGGACCGCAGCTCTATTGAGAAACGGCCCCCTGGCATGTCGGTAACGGACGTTGACGGAATGGATGGCGTTTGTGCGGCGCTTGGGCCGCCGGATTTCAAAGTCGTCGTCCGACCGGCAGATCTATGGCCGGGTCTTGGGTGTGTATGCGGCCATCTTCGGTAGTACGAAGCCGCCCATGGCACTCATTAAATCGAAGAGGATGAAGCCATGTGTACAGAAATCAGCAGCCGCCAGATCGCACGGCCGTTCGTGACTCCGGGCTCAAATTGCAACGTCCCAAAACTATTGGATCGTGAAGCGATTCTGCGAAGAGTTCTATTCGCCGTCGCATAACGGATTAGTCTTGGCACTCGATGCAGTATGGACGGCTATTTTTCAGGGGCCAGTTGGGACAAACGGCGGACCAAGAACCATGAGAAACAGTTGAACTCGTCCATTCCGCTCCGTCCAATACGCTGGCGACGCTGCGGGCATCGCGTGGGTTAGCAAATTCTATTGCCTACTGGCGGCGATCCTGCGACTCCTTCGCTGGGTTTGACGGAAGCTTCGGCTAGGTGTGTGTTCTCGGTCGAACCTGAAGTGCATACGGGTTGCCGCCGTCCTCGCCTCAGTCATGGAACTGTCACCTTGGCCTAGAATCGCGCGCAGTAGGCTGCTCGTAGCGCAATGGTCTAAATTACTGAGAGATCGGCTAGGCCTGCTATCGGTGCCACTAGTGGCGGTCTGGCTTGCTGCGGCCAAGGCGAATTCTAAGTTGTCGGCTCGACTACACGCCAGCTGCCAGGCGAGGTCGAGCATGGCAAGAGAGCCGTACGGCGATCAGTAGTCGTGCCGTCCGTCTATGCCAAGGCCGATCCGCACGCATGCTGCAATCCGATCAGCCGAAGGTCGCCCCCTCCGCCCTGGCGGATCAATGTGAGAGCGACGTCAGATTCGGTTGAATGTGAATTGCAGGGTTTGTACCGCACCTTTAGACAGCTTCGGTTACCCTTGAGCCCACGCACCATCTACAAAATAGGGTTAACGCCGCTACGAGTCAGCGTCCTTTCTCGGGACGCTGACTCTTAGCGGACCGGGCGTGAGTTAGATCCATTTCGGAGCGGCCGGTATGCCACCGTTCTCGCTGGGTATGGTTGGGGAAACGCCGGCGCTGCCGCGTCCGGTGACCCATTCGACGACGGAGGGCAGGGGCCCGGTGATGATCGTCGGGTTGGTGGTGGTGTTGTCGCCGAACACGAGGTCCGTGCCCGTGACCTTGATCTGGAGTCCGACATCGGTGCCGCGGGTTTTCCAGGCGCCGGTGATGTCGCGTAGGAGCCGTTCGAGGACCGAGGCTGGGATGTCGTTGAAGGTGGCTCCGTTATCCAGGTCCACGGCGTGGATCCATACTTCGCGGCTGCGCATCCACACGGTTTCGGACGCGGGGACTGTTCTGCCTTGCGCGGTGCGGATTTCGTTGGACCAGTTCGCATCGGGCAGGTCGCGCCATTCGACGGACAGGTGGACCGCGGAATGGTCGAACAGGTTCCGCAGAGCGATGGGGGAGAGTGTGGCTCCGAACTCGATCTCCTGCTTCCGGGCTTCCGTGGAGGAGTACATGGGGGTTTCCACTCCCGTGGCTGCCCACTCCACCAGGCGGGCGATCGCGCGGGCGTTGTATCCCACGTGCGCCACAACGTGGCGGCGGGTCCAGTCCGGAAGGCGGGTGCCGCCGTCGAGCTCTGCATCGGTGAGTTCGTTGAGTTTGCGGGCGAAGTACGCGGTGCCCCGCCGGGCCTGCAGGAGGTCTTCCTGCAGGCGCGGGTCGGTGGCGAGGTCGTGGCGGGCTGCCATCAGGCTTCCTTGACCACGCGGTTGTTCAGTTGGCCGAGGCCCTCGATGGTGGTGACCAGGAGCTGGCCTTCCTGCAGGTACCGTTTGGGGTCCTGGGCGTGTCCGACGCCGCCGGGGGTGCCGGTGGCGATCACGTCCCCGGGGTTCAGGGTGATGATGGTGGAGATGTAGGAGACCAGGAACTCGGGGGTGAAGACGAGGTCGCCGGTGGGGGTGGACTGCTGGATTTCCCCGTCCACGGCGGAGGTCATGAGCGGTCCGGCGGTGAATTCGTCCTTGGTGACCAGGGCCGGGCCGAACGGGGTGGAGTTCTCCCACGTTTTGCCTTGGAGCCACTGGATGGTGCGGAACTGGTAGTCCCGCATGGAGATGTCGTTCAGGATTGCGTAGCCGGCGATGTGGTCCGCGGCGTTGGCCTCGGCGATGCGGCGGCCCTTCTTGCCGATGATCACGGCGAGTTCGGCTTCCCAGTCCACGGTGTCTGATTCCTGCGGCAACGCCAGGTCATCGTTGGGGCCGATCAGCGATTCGGTGTACTTCGCGAACAGGGTGGGGTGTTCGGGGATGTCCCGGCCCATTTCCTTGATGTGGTTGCGGTAGTTGTGGCCCACGCAGATGATCTTCCCCGGTGCGGGCACGACGGCGGCCAGGTCCGCGCCGTCGAGGGCGTGCGTTGCGCCGTTGGCCGCGGCAGCGGTGGTTTCCCAGGCGGGGTCGGCCAGCAGCGCGCCGACGTCGGCGAACCCGTCAATTTCGGTGAGGGTGTTCCCGTCCTGGCGGACGGCCTTGGTTCCGGTTTCGGTGCGGAGGGTGAGGAGTCTCATTACTTGCGTCCTTCAGTGTAGCTGCGGTTGAAGTTCAGGCGTTCGAAGATGGGGGCGTCGCTGAAACGGAACAGATCGAACTCTGTTTCGGCGTGCAGGGACCATTCCTGCCAGGACGGGACCACGAACAGGTCGCCCTTGGCCAGCTGTTTGGTTTCGCTGTTGATCACCACCGCACCGGTGCCCTCGAAGACCTGCCAGACACTGGAGCCCACCTCGCGCAGCGGCGGGGTAGAGGCTCCGGGACGGAGTCGGTGGAACTCGGCCCGGATGGTGGGCATGACGTCCCCGCCCGTGGTCGGGTTCGAGTACCGGACAGCGGCGTGGCCCTGGGACACCGTGGCCGGATGGCCCTCGTCCTCCAGCAACAGCTGCTCACGCAGGGCTGCGTCGGTGTGCTCCCAGCGGTAGGCGGCGATGGGGGAGTTGGTGGTGTCATCAAGACCGGACAGCGGCCGCAGGCCGGGGTGTGCCCAGAGCCGTTCGGAGCGCGAAATGTCCGGGGTCGCTTCGTCGGTGACGCGTTCGGTGCCGAACTCGAAGAACCCGGCATCGGCATAGTGCACGAACGGGATGTCCAGGCCGTCGATCCATGCCATCGGCTGATCGGTGTCATTGTGGTGGCCGTGGAAGTTCCACCCCGGTGTCAGCAGGAAATCGCCGCGGCGCATCGCCACCGGGTCTCCGTTCACCACGGTCCACACGCCCTCGCCCTCCACCACAAACCGGAACGCATTCTGGGAATGGCGGTGCTCCGGAGCGACTTCGTGTGCGCCCAGGTACTGGATCGCAGCCCACAACGTCGGAGTCGCATACGGGGTGCCAGCGAGGCCGGGGTTGGCCAGGGCTATGGCCCGCCGTTCACCACCCCGGCCCACCGGAACCAGGTCCCCGGCACGGGCGGCCAACGGGTACAAATCATTCCAGCGCCATACGTGCGGGACAGCCTTCGGCGTGGGCACCATCGGCATCAAATCACCGATCTCCGTCCACAACGGGATCAAGTTCTCCGTCTCGAAGTCCTTGTACAGCTGATCCAGCTGTACCTGCTCCTCGGGAGTGGGCTCCGGCAAAGCGTGGCTGGTGGCCACGGATTCATGGGTCGTGTTCTCGGCGCTGATTGACACGGGGGCCTCCTCGATAGGGTCCGGTTCTCTGGTGTAGTTCGACCCTAGGGCTACCAGACTGGGAGTCCGAGCACATTCTGTCCTACAGAATTATCAAAAAAACCCCCTAATCTGCTTCGGCCGGGTTTGCGGCGATGTCTATTTCCAACTGCCGGCACGTCTCGCGCAGCGCGGCTACCAATCCGGCGTCGAACACTTTCCTGAACCGTGTGGCAGGAGTAGCGACGCTCAGTGCGCCAACCACCTGCCCGTGTCGGTTATGGAGCGCCATGCCAAGGGCGCTGACACCTTCCTCCGTGCCCTCAAAGTTGGCCGCGAAGCCGTTGGCCCGGATGCTGTCCAGCTCGCGCAAAAACGCCGGATACTCGGCATCGGGGATTGTGTCGCCACCGATTTCCGCATTCTGGCTCCGGAACAGTTGCTCGATCATGGCCGGTTCCAGTTCTGCCAACATCACCTTGCCGCCGGAAGTTTTGTCGGCAGGCATCACCGTGCCCTGCCTGTCGCCAATGCGCAGGACGTTGCTGCCCTCCACCGTGGCGAGGAAACGAACTTTCGTGCCCACGCGGACCATCAGGTTGACGGTCTCATCAAGCCGCGAAGACAGGAGCTCCATGTGTGGCTGGGCCACATCCCTTAGGAGCCTGGTCCAGCCCAGTCCCGCTGGACCAACGCCCATGGCCGGGCCGGGAACATAGCGGCGGTTTTCGTCCTGGACGGCGAAGCCCCGGTAAACGAGCATCGCTAGAAGCCGGTGTGCCGTGGAAGGAGCAACCCCCAGTTCCGCTGCCGCGTCCTTGAGGCGGAGAGCCCCGCCATCACGGAGGAGCTGAAGGAGTTGCAACGCATTGTCCACCGCCTCGATGGAATACGTAGGCCGCTTCTGCACTTGGTTACGCGTGTAGGGGGAACCCTGCTTGTTCTGCATAACAGAATTTTATGGTCACGCGCCCTGCGATGGCAGGACAGTGGAGGGTGTTAGGCCCGCCGCACCATGACTTTGTCGTCACACCGGGAATCAAGGCGTCCTGCCGGTAGGGCTGGGTCGTTCCAACTTCTTGGTGTCTGGGGCCCAACAACCAACATTACAGCGGGTTCCTGTTGCCCGCTATCGGACTTCAAAATCACCTCGAATTCCCCAGGAGCAAGAAATGTCTGAGTACACCAATTCCACTGATGTCCTCGTTGTGGGAGGGGGCATGGCCGGCCTTGCCGGAGCCTTGGCCCTCCGAGAAAACGGGGCCAACGTCACGCTGGTAGAACGGGCGCCCGAGTTCGGTGAGGTAGGCGCCGGCCTGCAGATGGCTCCGAATGCCTCACGGGTACTGAAGCGCTGGGGCTTGCTGGAAAAGGCGCTGGAGATCGGCGTGCGGCCCAAGCACCTGGTGTTCCGTGACGCCGTCACCGGGGAAGAGCTCACGCGGCAATCGCTTCACGGTGAGTTCGAGGAACGCTACGGCGCGCCTTACGTGGTCATTCACCGCAGCGACCTGCACCGCGTTCTCCTTGAAGGATGCGAGGCTGCGGGTGTCAAGCTGATCAACGACGTCATGGTGGAGAGTGTGGAAACCGTGGACGGCCGGGGAGTAGTACACACAGAAGCAGGCGTGGACTATGAAGCGGATGTGGTGATCGGTGCCGATGGGCTGAAGTCCACGCTTCGCCCGTTGGTGGCCTCAGATGAGCCCGTTTCCTCCGCTTACGTCGCGTACCGCGGTACCGTTCCCATCACCTCGGAAACCCCTGCAGCCGACCTCGAAGATGTAGTGGTGTACCTCGGCCCGGACTGTCACCTGGTGCAGTACCCGCTGCGCAAAGGTGAGCTGCTGAACACCGTGGCCGTTTTCAAGTCGCCGTCCTTCGAGCGCGGTGAGGAGCAGTATGGAGGAGTGGACGAGCTGCAGGCCGCATACAAGGACTGCATTCCGGCAGTTCAGGCGGCGCTGGCCAACCTTGGCACCGGCATCCGTTGGCCAATGTACGACCGCGACCCGATTGAAAACTGGGTCGCGGGCCGCATGGTTCTCATGGGCGACGCCGCCCACCCCATGCTCCAATACCTTGCCCAGGGTGCCTGCCAGGCCCTCGAGGATGCAGCCGTCCTGCAGGACGTCACTGCTGAAACGGTCTTCAGAGCCGACGGCGTCAACCCGGAAGGATGGGATGAAGCGATCGCCACGTTCAACTCAGTCCGCGCCGGCAGGACTGCCCGTGTCCAACGCACCGCCCGCGTCTGGGGCGAATCCTGGCACGTCTCCGGCCTCGCCCGGACCCTGCGGAACTTGCTGTTCAAGAGCCGTAAGGACAACGACTTCCAGTACAACGACTGGCTCTATGGCCAGTCGTTGTAGGGGTGGCGCCGGGAGGGGAAACAGGGCCAGGTGTACCTGGCTACTCGGTTTGGTCACACTGGTGTTATCGGGTGTCCCTAATGACGTAGATGTGCAGTGTTGCAGCCATTTAGCCAAAGAGCCGGTGCTGCAACTTTGTCGGCGTCGCGGGCGAATGGTTTGACGTCGCGTTCCAGGGTCGAAGTGATGTCGGCCTGGATGAATACCGGTTCAAGCTCGGTGGGTTTTTCCTGCGCTGCCCTGATGTCGGTTACGACGACTACGGCGCCGGCGGCTTGGACGGCCACCACGATCTCGCGGCTAAGGCGGCAAGCGGCCGCTGTGACGAGGGCAACCCTGCGCGCAAGTCCGATGGAATCGCTCATGTGGGGGACCCCCGCTCGCGGTAGTACTGCTCTGCGCGGATGCAGGGGAATGTCGGGGTTGTGAGCCAGTACGAACATGTCGATGCTGCTGGTTATGCCTGCGGATTAGCGTGGAACCACTAGTTGATCGCCGGTTGCTAGTCCTCGACGGCTTGCACTGTGAGCTGCGATCCGGCCGTCGAGATCTTCGTGGCAGAAGAGGAGCCATCCGCTGAAGTCCAGGGCCGGGACGTCGTGTGTGACGTTCGTGAAGGTTCCATCGCTGAGGGTGCTCATGGCCCAGCCGCGTTCGGTCAGTGTCGCGGCTGCTTTGGGCTTGATTGGCAGGAAGACCAGGTCGTATTCGTCTGTGATGCGCTGTCAGCGCCATATCATGATTGCTTTGTCGAAGAGGGCGTTGAAGGTTGAGTCGATCTGCGAAAACGCCAAATTCTTCAAAGGCGGGAGTTCTCGCATCCACTTCTACTCCCGTTCTTTAAAGGCCGATAACGGAGATTCCGTCAACCTAGGGAAGATGGCAGCCGGTCCCTCAATTCCGTGGCTACCGACCGACCCGCCAAAACCGCAGACCGGTGTCGTCTAAGCAGGATCCAAATGCCTCCGCCACACGTGTGAGTACGTTCAGTTGAGCGCTAGCCATTGCTAGGACCCCTCCGTCTTCAGTGGGAGCGCGTCAAGCCAAGTACCAGGCACGTTGCCAAGACGATTCTCGATTAGACCAACAGCCTCAAAGGATTTGTCTGTATCCGCGATCGCGGACGCCCAGGCGCGTCCGTATCCATCTCCCTGTAGGAATTATGTCGAGCCAAGAATAACGGAGACAGCGCATATGATCCGGGTGTTCGGCAATGACATGCCCCACGGTGATTTCAGCTAGCCAGTGGACTCTCTGGACGGGGACAGCATCCTCGAATTCATGGACTCGATCCTCCATGGTGTATACCAGTTACGCGCCAAACTTCAGAGGCTGCGGCAGCTCGATCAGGGACCCGAAGCCCAAAGGAAATTCAACCCCTGTAGCGTGCTCCACATGAACAGACACCTAAGACCCGAAGCCAGAATGATTTCAACTGTGGCTGGAATGATTGGACCATGACTGAAGAACCTCCCCTTCCCGGATATGTTTACGTGCTTTTGGATCCCTCCAATCCATCGGAGGTGAAGATCGGCTACACCACGAAGACAGTAGGAGAGCGTGTTCAGGAGTTGTTCTCGACCGGGCGGTCACGGCCGCTACTCGCTCTCTGGGATGAATATGTCCTGAACCCTAGGTACGTGGAAAGCAAGCTCCATCAGCGTTTTGCATCATTCAGGGTCCACCCAAATCGAGAGTTTTTCGCTATTCCTCCTCAAGAGGCGATCAGAGCGCTCATGGACGAGGCCGCGCACCGCTACATAGCGAGGCCGGTCAACAGCCCAGGTCGCGCCGAGGTCCTCGCAGAACTCCGCGAGGCCCATGAAGAAGCAATACGATCCGATGTTCGTTCGGCCACAGTTGTGGTGACCCAACTTGGCGTCTATCTAGAGACTTCTTGGGTGGATTCTTACGGCGGGAAACACACGAGCCAGCAGATTCTGAGTGATCATGATATTTCGATTGACGTTCAGGATGACCCGTTCACGATTGAAGAGTCGGCCGAGCAAAACGCAGAGCGGTTCCTTCGCCTTACAAGGAACGAGCAGATGGTTTGCTCTGACGTGTTCGACTTACCTCGATTGGATTTCATGGCGGCCCAAGCCAACGCGTCTGCTTAGACCGCAGCTACATGAATCGACAGGCCGCCATTCGTCCGGCGTTCAGTGCGTAGACCGCCTGCCTTCGTTTCGTGGACCTGCATTCTCAGTCGATCAAGTCCGGTCGCTTACCGTGGTACGACTCGAGGCCCCCGCAGATTATGCGGAGGCCTCGGATCTTTAACCAGGTGTATTCCGTGGATCGTTGCCAGGAGCAATCGTGTCCTTTGCCCTGATCTTGTTGTCCTTGCCGTGGATGTTCAACTCACCGCCCCCGGAACGGGACAGATATCCACTAGCAGCGTCGATAGCAGCAGCTTGGGTGTCGTGTACAGAGGAAGCACGGGACGAGCCTTCGCGCTCAGCCTTCCATCCTTCGTCACCCGGAACCACGTGATAGGAATTTCGTTCAGCCATATTAGTCACCCCCAGTCGTTGCTGATGGATGAAAGATAACAAATGCCACCGACAGTGTGGGCACTGCTCTGTATATTCAGGAGAAAAGGCGATGAATGACGTATCTGTGCGCCCTTAGGAATCCTGCCATCTCACTTCAGGCGGTCGGGGACCCGCTACTCGTCGCGCCACTTCAGTGTCAGGATCTCGAATACTTCCAAGACGGCTGCTGCGTCGTGGTGGAGGTCGACGATACGTTGTTGGCCAAGCTTTAGACTCGTGGCCGGATCTCCAGGTCGTTCAAAGATGGCCCAGAGTTTGAGGTCGTCCCCGTGGCGGGAGCTGAATGTGACCCCGTCAACGGACGTCATTTCATAGAGCCAGGCGGCGACGGCTTGGGTCAGCTGCCTCGGTCTGGCATCTTTGAGGGCGGCTGCGTCGAAGTCGGTCAGCCCAAGGCTCAGCGCTTTGGCGATGAAGTTCGGATACAAGACGCTGACCGTGCTCGATGCGCTGACAGCACAATAGTTTCCTCTCAGCTCGGCCCGGGCGGCAGCCCGCGCGTCAAGCCACTCACGCGGAACTTCTCCCGGACGAATCGTGGGGTACAGCACCTGGTCTTCATCGTCTTCAAGAATGTTGCCCAGTTCCGCTGCGATCCGGGGATCAGGCCGGAGCCCGGCAAGGACTTCCAGCAAGCACGCCTTCAAGGACGAGCCAGCATAGACCGTGCGGAAGTTCCCGTGCAGGTCGTCCCAGCGGCCGGGAAACCGGCCGCTGGTGGACCATTCCCACCCGCTCCACGCCCACGGTTCCGGGCGGAAACCGATCCGCCAAACCGTTTCGGAAGCCGGAATGACTGTCAGTTCACTCGGTTCCATCCGTCAGCCGGCGGCCGCAAATGCGCGCGCGGCGGCGAGAACCTGTTGAGCGCCCTCGTCCACGTGGCCTTCCCGGAGCAACCTGGCGGGCGGCACGTCATCCAGTTGTGGGTTCATGCCTTGGAACCACGCTTGTACGACCGCCCGGGAATCACGCTCAGCCAGCAACGCCGCCACATGGTAGGCGTGCCGCAGCCGTGTCATGACCTCGGCGGATGGCTTCCGTTCGCCGTCGGCCCATTGCCGGACGGCGCGGGTTTCCTTGACTGAACCGACGTAGGCGACCAGTTTCGCGCCCAAGATGTCCCGCAAGTCACGGACCAGCTCGGCCTCGGGCAACCTGATCGAGTCTTGATGGGCCTTCAGCCCTCCGCGGGCGCCTGCAACTGCTGTCATGCTTCCATGCTGCCATCGACGACAGTTTGTTTCAACCCTTCAATCACACCTCAAATCACAGGTACAAAAACGCCGATAACCGATCTTATGTCAAGTTGTTAGTATGATAGGACATAAAGCCCTACTTTCAGTCTAGCATTTCCGCCTGGAAGTGCTGCCAAAAAAACTTGGTCTGAGAGCGAGCCACGGATTGGCCCTTGGGACGGTAGTCATCACGGTGCCTATGGCGTGAGCGGAGGCCGCCTGCCGAACGCTTCGACCGGCATCGTGCCTCGTCCGATTTTTAACCGCCGGTAGAATCCGAGGCTTATCGCCCATGATCGTGGCTCTCGGATACGCGGTAGAGATCTGTGGATAAAAGTTTCTTAAAGAAATTTTCTTCCTGGAAGATTCCCTAACTCTGGACACTGACTTTGGCGCACTCAGGTTCTATTTCGTGGACTCAGCGTCTATATAAACTTTGAGTGCACCAAGAAGCACATCTGCGTCCCAGCGTTTTCCCTATTCTTCCCGCCCTAACACCACTCCAAAGCCTGTGGATAAAAGGAAATCAGCGGGACGCACTAGAAGTCATTGCTAGGCTTGAATCATCGGGCAACAGCCTGCTGTGCCGTTAACGAACTATGGACCCGACTGGCATCGGATCCACGTTCTGAGCGGTGCGCTCATTGGTGCGGTAAGAGGGCTGTAGAACCTCAAACTCCACACTTTGAGTCTATGGCCCTACGCATGTAGGGCGCAACGCTGTTGTGCCTACAAACACGTGCGTGCCGTGCCCTGTTCCTCCGGGAGGAGGTGCCGGCATGGGATCCCAGCGGGAACGTGAAGAACCATGGGGCGCCTGGAACCTGGTAGTCAACATCATCAGGCTAGCCGTTGATGTTGCCCGCCTGTTCTGGCACAACATCCCGTAAACGGGAGCGGTGGCCACCAGCCATGAGCTGGTGGCCACCGTCGCATCACCCGCGGCCACCTCGGCGACATTTTGCGACGACCTCACCGTTTCAGCCCCAGGGGGTGCAATGTTCAACGGATTAGGCTCCGAGCGGAGCCCAGGCGTCCGGCTCTTGTTGCTGAGTGAGATAACTCTGGCCGGATCCGTCTCACTCAAGGCTCGTTGGTGGAGATTCGCGGTTTCCGGAGTCGATCTGCCGCCAAGTGGTGAGGAGGCGCAGGCTTACTCGGCTACGTCTTCGGGGTGAGGTTCCTCGGGCCGTACTGGCTTCAGTAGGCGCTGTTTGATTTCCCAGGGGAAGAATCGAGCGCCCATGATCCTCTCGCCACCGGGGACACGGTTCAGCAGGAAGTCAGGTGGAAGTGCGCTGACCAAACGTCCCTCCTGTTCGAAGCCTCTGGTGGTCTTGGCCGCGAAAATGCGGGTAGTGTCTAGAGCACGGAACGAATCAATTGATAAAACGGATGAGTCCTTGTTTCCGAAGATGAGTCGATCAAACTGTTTAGTTCCGCTCCAATGGCGCTTGATCCGTGCCCGGATATCGCCCGTGTAACCAACGTAGATCTGCTTGTATCTGTCGAGGACCATCACGTAGATGCCTTCCACGCCGCTAAAGTCGGACAAATTGGTTACGACCCCCAAGTTTTTGTTGGCTGAAGACGTCCTGGACACAACATCCATGAAGGCCTTGCCCGACAGCTGCTTGAAGAAGTCCATGTTTAGGTCGAAATTTTCCAATGCCGCTTTGCGCTGCATCGCGCAGTATTCGTCGCTGAAGAAAATATGATCTTCGTCTTCGAAGGCCCATGCCTCGTCTTCCCAGGCGGCGTCTGTATATAGCTCCCGGGGCAGCCGAGTTGATCTCCGCTTGTTCACAAGGGCGTACTCGTCTCTTATCAACCGGTGGCCATATCGGCTGGTGCGAAGAGTCTCCCCAAAGTGTTTTCGCGGGGGCGTCCGGCCGCTCATCCGCACGGCGAACAAACCACTGGTACCAGGCTCCTGTCCGGACAGCCCTTCAGGTCCGCTTGGCTTCATTTCGCCTCAAGTTTCGCGAGGCGCTCAGCAATCTTGCTGCCTGCGCGGCGGCTGCCCGGGCACCGCGCCAACCAACGCCTCAAGACCTCGATCTCTTTGTCCCTCTCCCCCAGCTTTCTGTGGACGATGGCCGCCTGTTCGGTGTACCACGGCGCGGGCTCCCGGCCGCCAGCATCTTGTTCTGCAGCCTGAATGGCCTTGTAGCAAAGCACGAGTGATTCTTCATACCGGCCTTCACGCTTAAGCTGCTTGATCGGTTCGACCAGCTCAAGGTAATGAACGCCATCAACCATTCCCCGTTTGAACTGTTGCGCCCTTTCACCACCACCCTGAAGAGTCTCTCGCACCATAGTGGACATGGCCACGTGGGAGCTGTTGTTTCTCTCCGTTGACGAAAGCGCTGGTGGATTGTCCTGCGAGTAGGCCCACTGCGGTTCCCCTTCTCCCAGCCAAACATAGGCTTTGGCCATGAAGTTCTTATCTCGGAGTACGTGAAGCTGGTACACGACCGCCCCACTGGCCCCGATCGGGAGGGGTAGGTCCCGAGTCACGTAAGAAGGGAGACACCCCACCTTCTCACCCTCCACCAGGACGGCCACTGCCCTGGCATCAACGAGGTTATCCGGCTCCCGCAGCAGCTGGGCTTGCCCCTCGTAATAACCGCGCTCCCCCACCTCCTGGCGGTCCACCAAGGCGGCAACGGCGTCCTTCGCAAAAGTTGTTGTGCCCGCTACCTCGAGGCACTGGTGATACTGCGACGATATCGAAAGCGTGATCGGCTGATCGGCGCGACTTTGCTCGAAATCCGAGTGCTGCACACCCTGCGCCTCACCGAAGATGCCTCTAATCCAAGATCCAAGCCCCATTGTTTCCCCTCAAATGATGCGGGGTCTCGACCCCGGTGGGCCCGACTCTACCAACCACATCGAGAGGCGGTCATCAGTGCGGCAAGGCTGGACTTGGCCCATACTCGTCGTTGCCATATCTGAGGTCCGGTCCCTTTGGTCATTACCGCACCACTGTTCGAGACCCAGGCCCAGGCCCTTTCAACCGGATCCCAATTTCGGCCCTTCCTTGGATCGGCGACCGGGCCGCAACCCTGAACGACTTTCCGATGGAGAGTAGCCCCATTGGGGGCATCTCACCAGCGCTCAATGACTAGCGTGTCGAAGAGGGGAATCAATTTTTTGTCCGTAGCCACACATATGATTTGGATCGTCAGCTACTTATGGGGGTAAATATGCCAGCAACTGGCTCTAATGCTCACGGGATCGCGGTCCTGGATGTTCACGATGGCCGCTGGGCTGTTTGGCAGGTTTCGACTGCATCGCTCACGGGGTCGGGACGGGCGGGATCAACGAATGCTGTCGTCACCGAGGGCTTCGACGAGCGGGTTTTCCTGAGCCTCACCTACAACCGGCCCGTCTTCCTGACGTCGCGGGCGCAGAAGCACTGCCAGGAACGTGTGGTCCTGGATACGACGGCTTTTGTACCGGAGGACTTCCTTAGGGACTGTGCGTCATGGGTCGACTATCTCCAGGGACTCTTTTGGGCCGAAAACGATAGCCGCCGCGAGTATAACGCGACCACGGCAACCGCCCGCAAGGAAGCCAAGGCGGCAGGCCTACCGCTTCCCGACTTTCAGCGTCGCGCCCCTCTGCAGGACATTGATTGGCCCGCTCCCCCACTCTCAAGCGTGTGGGAAAGCAGCCCAGCGTGTGAAGACCCAGTCAACGTCGAGGCGCTGCGTATTGCTAATGGGTGCATACAACTCCTCAATTATTGGCAAGAGATCGAAAACGACCGGTTGAAGAAGTCACGCTCTTACTACAAGGGAGCCGGGGGCCCGGTCGCTCGCCCGTGGCCTACGCGTGCACCAGAGTCGGTGGACAATGTCTGAGCCGATGTTCGCCGTCGTCGACGTCGAGACCACAGGGCTATTCACGTCGATGCATGATCGTGTTGCTGAAATCGCCGTGGTGCGCGTTGACTCCAGCGGGGCGATTGTCGATCGTTGGGAAACGCTGGTCAATCCCCAGAGGGATCTTGGCCCTCAACGTATCCACAGGATCAGCGCGGCCGAAATACTTGATGCGCCAACCTTCTCCGAGGTGGTTCCGGCGCTGACGGAGGTTCTGCAGGGCTGCATCATGGTGGCCCACAATCTACGGTTCGACTCTGACTTCCTCGGCTACGAGATGACCAGGGCTGGTATCGAAATCCCCGATGGGTTCCTGCAAGGTTTATGCACCATGCGACTTGCCCACGACTACGTCGTCGGCAACGCACGGTCGTTGGCCCACTGCTGCGAGTTCTTCAGCATCGAGAACTATCGCGCTCACTGCGCAGGCGACGACGCAGAGGCAGCAGCCGGGCTCCTCGGCCGGTACATAGATCTCGACCCCGACCGACCGGAATGGTCACAGGCGTTGGGTGTCGCCTCATCGCTGTCCTGGTCTTCCCGTAATTCGGGCTCAGCGGCTTTCATTCCCCACAAGCGCCATGCCCTGGGTGCGGTCGAGAAGCACTTCCTCTCGCGTATCACCGCGCACATGCCCGAATACACCGGGCCGGAAGAGCACGACCAGTACCTGGCTCTTCTTGGCCAGGCGATGTTGGACTCGCACCTCTCGGTCCATGAAACACGCGCCTTGGTCCGTTTGGCTGATGAACTGGGCATCAGTCAGGACCGCTGCCGGAAACTTCACGCCTACTACGTTGAGCAACTCGCTATTGCTGCTTGGGCTGACGGCATCATTACACCTGCCGAGGAGGCAGAGCTGTACCAGGCGGCGGCGCTGTTGGACGTGGATGGGGTCGTGCTCGAGCATGCCCTGAGAAACCCGCCCGCGGTAGCAGCTGAGTCCGGGCCGGTCACAGGAAAGATTCGTCCCGGCTCAACGCTTGTTTTGACCGGGGCCATGACACGCGAGCGAAGTGAACTCTCCAGTTTCCTAACAGAGATGGGCTATGTCGTCGCAGAACGAGCCACGAAGAAAACTGACCTTGTGATCGCCGCAGATCCCGACAGCCTATCGGGTAAGGCGGCGAAGGCCCGGCAGTACGGAATCCCCGTCGTAGCGGAAAACTTTCTCTACGACGTCCTCGGCGTTCCCAGCTTCTAGTTCAACCCCGAGTAGCCGTCGCTCAACGGACGCGTAGCTTCCCGAAGGAGAAATGAAGGCCATGACCAACTACCCTGATTCGTTGGCGGCATGGGTTAGGGAGCATCCGCGCCAAGAAGCCATCCATAGCCACGGTTTTCGTCTCAACATCGGCAAATGGAATACTCTGGTCGGTCATCTTCCCGGTACTCCGCTAGTCGGCGAAGATGGAAGTGAGAACATCGGCTTGATCAGCCGCGGTGGCTTGTTTCGGCTGGCTGAGGAAGCGCAAAAGGACGATTCCGGGACAGCCGCGCTCGGCCTGTTCTGGAACTCACTGGCCTGGGGTACTGGGTCCAGTCACCGGAACACGCCCGGACGGGTCAGAGCCGTCGCCGCTGACACCACCCGTTCAGCGCACTTATTGCGCGACGCGGCGCGGCTGGCCGTCAACGATCCCAGAGCAGCGTTTCTTCTCCTGAAGCCCGGCCGCACCGCTTTGAAGTACTGGGGACCGAACTTCTTTACTAAATTCCTGTACTTCGCCGGTGGCGGTGACGTGGATCATCCAAGCTTGATCGTGGATGCTCGCGTGCTCGCCACGCTTTATGCAGAAACAGAAGACAGGATATTCAGGCCGCTCTCCACCAGCTACCCCGTTAGTACGTACCTGGCAGCTTGCGAGTTGATGCAGGGTTGGGCCGGAGAACTCTCGTCACCGGAACGTTCGGTGGGCGCGGATGAAGTAGAGCGCTGGGCCTTCAGCGAAGGGCGGGGCTGGCGTAGAAGACAACCAAACGCGTAGAGCCAGGATGCATATGCGGTGCGCTGCTGTCGCCGCCGTCGGCGCCGATCTGCTGCACCACTGCAGCTTCATCGGGTTCCAGGGTGTAGCGGTCCATGTACCAGGTGCCGTCGACGCGGAGGTCGCAGGATTTGAACTTGGCGAAATCAGGGGCAGCCCAGATCTTCTGAACCGAATTGAACGATTGGTTATCTTTCGCTGTTATCGCGCTCCCGGACGGTGAGCACTTGAAGTCGTATCGCACCGCTCGCTTCGCTGCGGCTACTTTTACGGCGGCCGCGGCATCGAAGGCACGTTGGGTATTGTCGATCTTGATCGTCACCTTCTCGCCGGGCCCAACTTCCTCTCCTGCAGCAGGTTCTGTGCCAATGACCTTCGAAGTATCTCCGGTGCCGCCGGTGAACATCTTGCCGTCGGTACCAGCCGCTTCGTACTCAATGCGGGTTCGCCGCAACCAGCATGCCGCGGGCTTCCGGGAACGGCCGGCCCACCAATTTCGGGATGGTCTTCGGCATGTCGGAGGCAGTGGGAGTCGCCGGGGACGATGAGGAAGGAGACGCTTCGGGGGCGGATCCACCGCATCCACTCAGCAACACCCCAACGGCTGCAGCCACCACAATGATTTTGTACTTCATTTCTTCCCCCAGCTGGCCGTATGTGCTCACATCCTATGCGGCGTGCACTCTTGCCCCTAAGGGTTCCGCGGTGTCGACGGACAGCCGGGCGCTAGTCCAAGGATTGCTACCGTTAATCGGCACTTGATAAAGCCATCTTGAATTTGCCAGTTTCATACTCCAGAAAAGGTCATCCTTCTAAGAGGCTAGAATCCAGTGATAAATAAATTCGGCTCAAGAATTGGGGCTCCACTTGACAGCTTGGCAGCTTAAAAAGTCTAGAGGTCGATTCATAACTAACTTCCCCGTGCGACGGCAGCCACAAAGTCAGCTGGTTACCAGCGTCTTGGGAGTCCCGCGAATCGACTCCGGCCAAGGGAACTTCGACGTGTTACACCACCTCATGCATTCTTTTCAACGTGATATCGGACAGTTTTCCTCCAAAGATGTCTACTGCGGTCTAACCCCCAAACAGTCTGATCCTCCCCAAGGGCCTCTCGTCAAAAGCGAGCAACACGCGACCGTCAGGGATTCGGCATATATACAGATCGATCTTAGATATCTCGAGATGTCTAGTGCCGTAACCGACGCCGGCGTAGTCTTCAAGCGGCTCGTGGCCGAGTCCGCTCACCAACCAGGGCAGAATGGCCAAAACATGATCAACGGGACCCGGGAAACCCTATTTAAGCATGTGGGAAAGGATTACCCCGGCGAGCACCAAACATACTGGGATCAGGGCCAGTTTTGGCGTCAACAGCGCGGCACCAAACATTGGAAAGATCTCACACGCTCGGCTCTGCTCTTTACAATGGCTCACGAGCTCGACCATCTCTTCCGAAGAGACCCGTGGGTCAGCAAACGCGCTCAAATCCGGGCCCGTGGTCGACTTGTGGCCTCACAGCAGGCTGTCCAGAAGCTGTGGCCAACCGCAGAAGGTGACTTGAGTGTTAAGGCCACACAAGCCCATCAGGATGAAATTATGGCCGATCATGGAGCAGTCGAGCTTGCCGGAACCGCGGCACTACGAGCGGGACTAGACCTGAAAACCGTGATGCAAGGATCATTTATCTCGATGGGGACACTTGCGCTTGATGGATGGTTTATGAATCAGAGCAAGCCCTCCAGTAGTCATCCCTCGTCATTTGCTAGGACTTTCGGGCTCCTTCCGGTTTGGTCAGAGTTTCTCCAAAATCAGAATGAGCAGGGGTGGCCGGAAGTTCGGCAGCCAACGCGCGCTGACCTGGCAGAAGTAGCAGCCCTATTTGTGATGGTCGACTGGATAGCAGGTCGCTACCGGGCTCATAGGGAGGGAAAGAGCAGATGATCCCAGACGCCGCATTTGTCCATGACGTCCTGGTGGGGGCCGCCGGGGCCTGACCCGCGGAGACCCTCAATGCCGTTCAACGAACACGAGCTGATCCTCGAGCCTGGCCGGGTTTACCGCGTCACAGGACGCCGACGGCACAGCATCCTAGGCATGCGCGGCAATCGATACGGTGGAGGCAGCCGACTTTACTCCATTCTGGAAGAGGTCTCCCGCACCACGTAAACCAAAGTTAACCTCGATGCCGGTCCAGCCGGCTGTTAGACACGAAGGACGGTCTCCGGGACTTGCCTCCAAGTCAGTTGCTCCCGTGAATCTTGCTGAAAGGATATGTCTCCCAAGCTTCCTGGATGACTGGATTCGGCCGGGCTTCCTCAGACCCATACTTTGAACGAATTGACCCTCCCTGGGACTCAGGATCTTGTACAAGATCGAGCAGAAGCGAGTCCAGCGGGCGATCCAACGTGACGGCCCATTCAAGTTCCGCGACGCTGGCAACAAATGCTGGGATACCTTCATCGCTTCGGTACAAGTTCCGGACGAAGGTCGAGTTCACCACATGGAAATCTTCCATGGTGATTACTAGCCCAATGCGAGGGAGCGAGCGTGGAATGATGGCAAGCTCAGGCTGGCCCTCATCCATCAACTGACTGGTCCTGTTGATTTGTTCAAACGCCTTCCCCAGCATCCGGGTAAGTTCTTTGCTGGCTCTGGCGTCGGCCATTCGGACCGATTCCGTTGGCCTTACGCCCTTGACCTCTATCAACAGCACCGCTTTGTCCAGAACGACGAACCAGTCAATGGTCTTTTTCCGTTGGGGCCCGTAGATGATCTCTGGGTATACAAGCGCATTGGGCACAAGTTTGAGCTGCCTGCCGACGTACTGCTCGAACAGGTCACCCATATCGTCAGAGAAAGAGTCTCCCCACTTTGCCATTCCTGCGTAATAGATCCCTTGTGGGCTGACTTTTCTTGTGATCACAGGCGCTACGGGGATGATGAGCTTGTCCACAACGCCTGCAATGGCGGGAGTGTTCAGAAGCGGGTTGTGGGAGAAGCGCCGATAGGGCCCCGGGTGGTCGTTCTCAATGTTCTTGCGTTTGAACTCCTTTAAAGTGGACATGAATTGGGTTCTCAAAATCTTTCGGACGGTTGCGAGGTCCATATATTCGTCCAGGCCAATCGGGTTCTGGTCCTCCACCCAGGAGAGATCGAACAACCCGACGTTGGGCCCGCATGCTGTCTGAAGTAAGAATCCTGTCCCCACGAAGTCAGCGACCGAGCCACCCAGAAGCTCTTCGGCCCAACCAGGGCGCATTATCCTTGGCGTCCTTGATGGAACGGTTTGCTCCAGCATGGCGACCGAACGAGAAATTGTCGCCTGCGGGGGAAGGTTATAGACGAGTTGTTCTCCGGCAATACGGAGAGAAAAGTTCGTCAAAGCACCGGGTTTATGGGCGAACAGGTCTGGATCATCGAGGTCGTTGTACCAATCGACACATTCCAAAACATCGGCGAAGTCAGCCGGTGCGCCTCTGTGCTCCCTGCCGTGGACCAAACTGACGCGGGCTATGTCAGCAAGGGCCCAGGGGGTCACTAGCGTGTCACCGATTGTGACTTGTGTCTGCCCAGGTGCGAACGTCGATCCTACGTGTGCCGCCAGCGGCAGAAGCTGAGAGGGCGCATGTCTTCGAACCCTTTGTACATACTCCGCGTCGAGCACGAAACTCCCCAATCTAAATGTGTTCTGTGCCGGTAATCGCCAGTCTTCTACTTCGCCAGCGTAAACGACGGATGCTAGAGCAGATCAGTGGGCGGCAGGAGAATTCTTCAGCCACCCTTCCGTGTTTCCCGGAACTGGGTTCGCTTAGCCGGGCCACGCCAGGAGTGTGAAGGGCACCACAAGTCTCCAGAGCTGGCTCCAAAGGTCTCTCTCGTAGTGGCCTCGTAGATCTCGCTTTACGGCCGGCCTCCTCTCGGCGTGTGAGGTGTCCTGCCCAGTCGGTCAGGACACCTCGCACTCAGTCATCGCGGACATTAGCCGACTAATAGTCGAATGATTTCAAGCAAAGTGGACAGGACTACTGCCGTAGTTTTCACCCATTCGCGTATGTTGACCCCGTGCTCAGCTTTTGCAGGCTGGTTCGCACTACGCATTTGATTCCTCCCCTCGTTTCCGCTCGCCTGCCGATGAACCAGCAGTGTTGATTGGGTGTTCCGTAATTTGGAGCCCGCAGCCTTCTCCAACAGACCTCGTTGGTTGTTCTCGGCGCCTCTTATTTCCGTGGAACCCCTGGTTTAATTTCAGCGGGACATAGGGGGGTGTCGCTGCGGGTTGGGGGTGTGTACTTTCTGGCGGCGTAGAAGGATCTACTCACCGTTGACATGAGCGATTCGAGACAAGATGGCGGAAGCGCCCTCGGATAAAGTAGGAGGTAGTCTGCGGGGCGCGAGTATCTGCTGCGGCTGGAAGACTGAAAGCGTCAGCCGCGGTACGCCGCCGGAACCACTGGTGCAGGCTTAGCCGTTACCGCGCCCAAGGTTTCCACTCGCATCCTTTCGTAGCACCTTGGCTAGAATCTGTGGTGACATCCCGCTGACACCTTGAAGGGTCGTCAGGTCTTCAATGAGAGATCGTGGCACGAGAAGATCACGTCAGTGGGTGCCTTAAACTCTCGGCTCACGTGAGAGGAGCCGCCAGCGTTCCGCCTCAGCCAAATCTCCGCGGGACTCTTCGAGACAAGCCAACTGCAGCATGGCGTCATATGCCATCTGCGGCTTGGAGTCAGTATCACCGGCCTCGGCAGCCCTCTTCCACAGAGTACGAGCCCGTTCCAGGTCCCCATCATCACGGACAAGGTAACCCAGCTCGTACATCGCGTAAGTGTCACCGGCCTCGGCAGCCTGCTCCCACAGAGTACGAGCCCGTTCCAGGTCCCCATCGCCACGGGCAAGGAAACCCAGCTCGTACATCGCGTAAGTGTCGCCGGCCTCGGCAGCCTGCTCCCACAGAGTACGAGCCCGTTCCAGGTCCCCACTGTCATGGGCAAGGACCCCCAGATGGTACATCGCGTCAGGATCGCCGGCCTCGACTCCGCCTTCCCACAGAGTACGAGCCCGTTCCAGGTCCCCATCGTCATGGGCAAGGACCCCCAGCATGGCGGACTCACTTCCGGCCTCGGCAGCCCTTTCCCACAGGGTGCGTGCTCGTTCTCTGTCTCCGGCTAAGTAGGCGGTTGCTCCGAGGTTCAGCAGGGCGTCAGTGTTGCCGGCTTCTGCGGCCTGCTCCCACAGGGTGCAGGCCCGTTCTGTGTTCCCGGCTTTGTCGGCCATGAGGCCAATGTGGAACATGACGTCAGCTTCACCGGCGTCGGCGGCGTCTAGCAGGACGGTCTCCTTACCGTCCGCGACAGCCTCGTCCCACAGGGTGCGTGCTCGTTCTCTGTCCCCGGCTAAGTAGGCGGTTGCTCCGAGGTTCAGCAGGGCGTCAGTGTTGCCGGCTTCTGCGGCCTGCTCCCACAGGGTGCAGGCCCGTTCTGTGTCTCCGGCTTTGTCGGCCAGGAGGCCGAGGCTGAACATGGCGTCAGCTTCGCCGGCTTCGGCGGCACGTTCCCATAGGGTGCGTGCTCGTTCTACGTCCCCATCGTCACGAGCAAGGTTGCCGAGGCCAAGCAGGGCGACAGGCTGCCCGTGCTTTGCAGCCGACTCCCACAGGATGCGCGCCCGTTCTCTTTCCCCGGCTTCGTAAAAGAGTGCGCCAAGGCTCAGCATGGCGACAGAGTTGCCGGCGTCGACGGCCGGCTCCCACCAGGTGCGCGCCCCCTTTTTGTCCCCGACGTCATGTGCCAGGAGGCCGAGGTTGTACATGGCGTAAGAGTTGCCGGCGTCGGCGGCACGTTCCCACCACGTGCGCTGGCCCTTCAGATCTCCGCTTCCACCGACCAGATGTCCGAGTCCAAGCATGGCTAGATCGCTGCCATGTTCAGCAGCATCCGTCAAGACTTCCCGAGCTCTGCCGTACTGGCGATTGGAGTCGTGCCACCGGCCGATCTGGTAGAGGGCCGTGACTATTCCAGCTTCGACCATAATTCCCTGTTTGAGGGTCTTCTGGAGTCCATCGGTGTCTCTGTCTGGTTTCAGCAGCTCGGGGATCAGAGCGTCAAAAAGTCGGTAGGAGGTGTGGTCTGTGGTTGTGAGAATGGCGTGGGGTGAGCTCTCGGTGATGCCGGTCGTGAGTGCGTCAATTGCCTGGTCGAGGCGATGAGGCCGCCAGGGGCGGTTGGGCTGGCGGCGATGGTAGTGGGCTTGAGTGAGGATGCAAAGGATGTCGATGGTGGTGCCGGTGGGGAAGGCTATGGTGGCGTCGATCGCAGCCTCGAGCAGAGCTGCCTCTAGTCCGGTGGGGTCGCTGAGGAACCTCTGAGCCCGTTCGCGGAGGGCTTGGACCCCGGCGAAGGCCTCGGCTAGTCGGGCCAAGTCGAAGGACTTCAGCCGTTCGTCGGCGCCGTCGTAGGCGTGGGTGGCGGTCTCGGTGTCATCGAGGACGGGGGCGTAGCGTACTCGGTGGTTGAGGAGGTCCATCAGTTCCCGGGTCACCCCCAATCCTGAGGCGGAGGTCTTGTCAACGGGCAGCCGGTGGGTGAGCTGGTGTTCCCACTCGGCAAGGACCTGGTCGTGGAGGACCACAAAAATGTGGGCCCCCGTGGCTGTGAGGTCATTCAAGCGCTGAGCGGTGAGCCCCTCTATGGGGTCGGTGCCGATAAGGCCGGCGTCGTCCAGAACGACGGCCTCGGGGCGCTCCGCGGGTCCAGCATCCAACCGGCAGGTGGCCTGCGCGGCACCAACTAGCTCGGGTAGGACGGTGGGGGTGGGATTCGCCCACCACACCAGCCCGCTAGGAAGGACTCGCTGAAGGATCTGAAAAATGCTGCGGCTCTTACCCGACTTCGGCGGTCCAACCACGACGGTGACCCCTGGTCTCTGGAGCCGGGCGGCCAGGTCGGTGTCGGCGGTGCGGGGGACGTATGGCGGCAGTGCCCCAGCGAAAGCCCATGAGCCGAGGCCGAGGGAGAGCGGGTCCAGCTGTGCGGCTGGGACCGGCCATGCGGCCAGGAACTGGTGCCGGCCTTCGTCCCGCTCCCGGAGAGCCCGAGCCTTCTCCTGTCCCGCTCCCCGTTCCTGGCGTTCGGTCCGTTCGCTTGTGAATGCTTCGAGCAACTCCCGGAACGTTGCCCATTCCATCTCTGTCGGCGGCTTCGGGACGAGCGCCGTGACCGTTTCGACGAGCGCTTCCCGGACCGGCCCGTCCTTGGGGGCCTGTGGCTGGCGTCTAGCGGCGCCGGCGCCCTTCTCCCAGCGAGCCACGGTTCCTCTGGCCCACTTGCGATCGGCTTCGGAGACGAAGTCCGTGGTCCAATTTTTCGGGACGCCATCGGAGGTCTCCGTCTCGGCAATCTTCCGGGCGATCCTGCGGGCCAGATTCACGGCGCCGCGGGCCTTCTCCCGGGCAGCGGCCAGCCAGTCCGAATAGGCTCGCTCGACAAGGGTCCACTGGTGCTCACCCGGATCATCTGCCACGTCTCACCCCAAGATCCTCTACAATCCAAACGCCGAATCGGTCACCCGTTTGGGGTCATCTTCACACGTCCCAGCCGAAGCTTCACCCCATTCCCTTCGCGGCGCCCAGTACGCACTGCTTGCCAGCGCCCTCGTTGGGGTTCCATCATGCTTCCTGGTCTTCCTTGTAGGCATTGCGCCGGAGTCGTTCAACGCCCTCGGCGGGAGTGGAAGCCACACCGAGGTGATCTTGGAACATGAATTCTGGTTTTACCCGCCCCTCGCGCCGCCCAACTTCGACATTCCAGGCGTTGCCGTTCGGGGTAAGCCTGCCGACAACCTCACCTGTGGAGACCCACTCGACAGTGAGCGTGCGGTCGCGGATGTTTGAATTCGTGAGGAATTCCCCGTATTGCATCTGGCCGGGGACTCCTGTGGGAACCCCCTGGAGTGCTTGACCGGTGGGCCCGACATGAACAAAGTCCCATCGCGGATACCCCTGTTCGTCTGTCCATTCGACGCGAAAATCGATGCCCTCCAAGTGCCCCTTGTCAGTTACCCGGGCGCTAAAACTGTTCGGATCGGAGGCGTTGTCTCCAGGGATGGTGGCTCCATCCCTCTTCGGCATAACTATCTGATTCTTAGGTGCGGTGATGTGAAGGGTCTCGCCAGCCATTTCGTTGAAGTCATACCAGTTAAACCAATCCTTGCCGTCTGCCGGGGAGCGATGTTTGTACGTGATGTTGAACGGCGACGGGGCTGCGTTTCGGGCCTTTACCTCTGCAAGAGCTTCGTCCTTGCCCTGCTCCATGAGAGCGTCCCGGCTCCTCTTGCCGTACACCCGAATGCCCAGCAGCCATACAGCGAGCCTTTTCAGGTGCTTGAAAATGAACCTTCGCGTTGGTCGGAAGATCAAAAGAGCGAGTACAAGCACACCAATAGCGAGCGGCGACAGCTGCTGCCAAAAGGCTGGATTCGTCGGCCCGGAAACGGTCCCTGTCCAGATCGCTACGAAAAGGACAATGAATGGGGTGCTTATGATTGAGCCTACTGCGCCGGCGATGGAGTTACCGGGCACATCACTCTGCTTCTTGATCGGTTCATTCACTCAGGAAGCTTAGCGCCCGCCCATCCGGGACATCACATGGTGACTGTCATCAGTTCGGTGGCCCAGGCCTCCACAAAGTGTCTACTTCGTAGCCGCCGTCTTCATGGATGCCGATCGGTGCGATGCGCCCAGGCAGTTCGGTCTGAATTTTTATGAACAGCGGACCGGACATCTCATTCAGGGAACTGTTGTAGAAGTGAACGTCCGGGTAGTGGGTCAGTAACGCGTAGACCATATCTGTGGCCCACCCTTGGTGCTGATATTCGTCCGGAACTCCGACGCCCTGAAACTTTCCGACGCGGTTCCTGATGATCACAAAGTCAAGGTAGGCGCTCGTTGTGCTCTCTCCGAAAATGCCGGAGCGCGTTCCGTGCAGCTGGGGACGCGGTGCAAGCCGGCCCTGAACAAGATTGGGGCCTGATTCTCTAGGAACGGTCAGCGTGAAGGACCTTGCTCCGCGGCGAAGGACAATTCGTCGTTTGTGCCGGAGCTCCCACCACGCATTACTAATACTCCTTAAAGGTGTCCACACAGCGCCCCCTCCCGGCTATGTCCTGGGTCGCGATCCTTCCGCTACTGCGGGACATCGGCGGGCCGGGTTGCTTCGCGTCGAAGTCCCGGGCTCCGCCAGCTCTTGGGGTTGCTTCTCCTCGAACTTGGGGCTCACAAGCCGAGTTGGTGGTCGATGGTCTCGCGGACAGATTGCAGGGCCGGGGATTCGAACCCTTCGGGAAGCAATGAGATCCTATGAAGTTTGGTTGCTGAATCTTGGGCGCTCCCGTCATAGTTTCGGTCTATTTCCCGAACCTTGAGAAGCCCGAACCATTCAAGTGTCTTGCGTGCTGCTGAGAAGGGATCGCGGTGAATCCCGTAGTTTCTCAGTCTCACGTCCGCGGGGATTGCTACTTCGCTCGGGAGGATATCCGGGTCCTCTCCTATTGCTGTGAGGGTACCCCGGCGGCATGCTATAGCCAGAAGAAGGACGATTTCGGAGTCTTCCAGCACATGGAGCCACCCTTGGGTAATGAATCCAACCGGCAGGGTGAAGTAGTCCTCATTTTTTAAGGGGACTATGTAGGGAAGCGGGTCTCCGCCTCGTTGCCATCCCGATTCGTCCAGGAGACTGAACCCCTCGTACCTGCCCTTTTTCCCGGGCATGCCGGGGAGATGCACCAGTTTCGCTTCCTCAAGAGTGTCCAGAGCAGTAGCCAGTGTTCTGGCCTTCTTATCGCGTATCGCCGAGCTGGACTTTCCCCGCCCGGTTTGAACCGCTGAGGTGGCCACCAGGTCGCTCCATCCCCATTCCCGCGAGAAAGTTGTCAGTGGTATGTCCAATAGGGCTCTGCGGCCGGGACGATTTCTGATCTGTGCATAGGCCAGAGCCGTGAGGTACATGCGCAAGGCTGCTCCCTTGCTTGAGAGGATCATCGTGGCCGGAGGCCGAAAAGCGCGTTTTGGTGCGGTCCGGTCCGACACGTCCTCTCCTGGGATTGGCTTCTCAAGATAGGAAAAATGAGTTCGTACTCGTAGCCCTTCCGTTAGCAAGAGCCCTGGTGCCCCGAAGCGATCAATCAGAGCATCAGTTGCGTTGTCGGCTGACGTCCCGAACTGGCCATATAGTCGGGTCCGGCGTGCCTGAAATGTACTGCTCTCCTTGGCGCTGAGGCCGCGGGACCGATCTAAGTCGATCTCTTTCATGCGTACCATCGGACTTAGTTGGGCCCTTTCAAGCTGAACGTGTAAACCGGCCAGGGGACCCTTGAGTCATCTTCAGAATCTGAGTTAACTTTCTGGCGGGTTTACCCGTAGTTCCAGTGTAGTGGAAGTATCCGGCCAGTCCTGTTGAACTTCTCAGGTACAACACACGCTATTCAGATGAAGGTGAGCATGTCCAAGCAATCTCGGGCCGGGGGGCCGGTCAGCCGTGGAGGCATCTGGACTGATCGGTCCAGCCTCCTGCTGACTGTCGCACCGACGACGTTGGCCGGTATCGCCACCGCGTTCATGGGGTGGGCACAGCTCGATGGTGGGATGGCCACCATTCTTCGGACTGCGGCGATCATTGCAGGGGCCGTGGCCACGGCTTTGCTGCTCATCAAGGCAGTCCGGGAGGACAAAGAGAAAAAGTCCGCTACCGACGCCAGATACGAGACCATGAAAGAGCTGAGGAACAAGCTTGGCCCGGCTTTGGATTTGATGGCTGAAATCGCTTCAGTAGATCCGGCAGATTCCAGCCGTGAGGTGCTGCATGAAAGCTTGAAGACCATTGCCACACATTGCTGCAGCGCGCTGGGCGCCATGATGCCAGCTAGCACCGATGTGCGGGCCATCGTATATGCCGTGAAGGAACCGAATGAGCTGTACCCCTTGGCCCGCCTGGGACGCAATGACGTCCCTCGCACGTTCTCCTTTGACAAGCCTGACGGCGCTGAGATTCTGACATATCTTTCGGGAAGCTCACCAGAAGGGGAGCTCTACACCGACACCTCTGCCGAAGCTCCTGAGCACTATAAGGGTGACCAGGCGCGGTACCGAACTTTTATCCGCGCCCCCATTTGGTCGAGCGGAGCAATTTTCGGCATGGTGGCAGTTGATGCCCCTAGAGCTGGCTCGCTGTCCAAAGGCGACGTCTTCCTTGCCGAGTTAATCGCAGCTGAACTCGCACCAGCGTTTGCAATAGCGGCTGCGGTCGGACGCAGCTAAAAGTCAACCTAACGGCCTACACTGTAGGCATGAGCAATCAAGTCGAAGTAACTCCAGGGGGCGTCGGCTTCATCCGGACGACAGCCAAGAAGGCAATCCCGGACGCTCCGCTTGCGCTGAAGACCGCCCGTCGCCGTTCATGGCTTGTACCACGAGACCTCACAGCCGGTCGCCATTCCAAAGTCGAACCGGCTCAGGGCACCCGCAAGAAGGCTTAGCCCGGGCTCTTTGTCGCTGCCACACTTGCCGTGCAAAAGTTCAGCGACCAGCGGCGGGCTGGCATTACTCGTCGGTGCAACCGCGAGGATACTGAAGGTTCCGCGTGTTTCCTTGCCGTGGCGCGCTGACCAGAGCCCCTCGTCAGACAGCGCCGGTAATGGAGATAAGACAAGCGAACGTACGTTCCGTTTCGAATCTGGACGCGTGCCCTGATAGTGGCCTTTAACCGAACCCTCAAGCTACAGACGCACTAAGCGTAGACTCGGGAGGAAATCGGCCCCTCCCGTCTCAGTGCCTAACATCGTGTGATCCCCGGTTCTGCGCTTGAGCCGGAAGGCTGCGGTCTCCCCCGCCTTCCGGGGCGGAATCAGATACAGTCGCTCAATGAGCGGCGCCGATAACCTTCAGATCGTCAGCAGAAGGCCCGTACGCAAGGGCCAGTACTGGTCCCCGACTTACGAGGGCTCGTCCGATTTCGTGAAGTCATGGTGGCGGGAAAATTACGGGAACGAGCCGCCGGCCGAGGAACACTGGGTGTCGTTTTTGCTCCGCGACCGGGAAGTCGCGCGCTGCAAGTACGTCGTAACAGGTGCTGATACGCACCCGGTTCTCGGCGACCTCCCGCACGGGCAACTCGACATCCTCGCGTTCGAAGTCGCTGTCCCCATGCGTCGAAAGGGGATTGGCCGCATGGCATTGCAGGCGATCCGACACCAGAACCCGCTGCCGCGCATGACCGCCCTGAACGATGACGCCGAATCAAGGAAATTCTGGGATGGGATTGGCTGGATCAGGCACGAGTCCCCCCACGCCGTCCTGAGGGGCGGCGAACGCGTGACCTACTCCGAGCCATGATCCGTAACGGCTAGAGTTCGCGGCCGTGGTTTTGCTGGTTCTGGCGTGCCTGGGCCGCTGCGCGTTCGGCTTGCTGTTTGGCGGCTTCCTTCTGTTCGGCCGTTTGCTCGGTTTGCGGCTGTGCTTGCTGCTGCGCCGCGAGCCGTGCAGCGTTCCGCTCGGCCGTGATCTTCTCCAACCGGCTGCGGAGACGCGGCTTTTCCGCCTGCTCGGGCGTGATGGCAGCCGGCTCCTGGACGTTGGCCTGCCGGTCCGCGTCGGTGGCACGCTGCGCGGGTGATTCGGGAGCGTGAGTGTCCTTGGTGCGCTCGACCGCACGCAGAGCGTCCAGCGTCCGGTCTTCGTTGGTGGCGCGTTCGGGCAGGGCATGTGAGCGCTTGGAGACGGTCACTGCCTGGTCGTGGAGTTGCTGGCCGATCTCTTCGTTTCTGAACCGTTCTGGCACGGGTGTGGCCTCCGTTTCGGGAACGTTGTAGCGGGCGCGGAACATTTCGATGCTTGCCGCGGTGTCGCGCCATTGCTGGGCAGCGTCGGGGCGTATCGGGACGGGTCCGAGTTTCTGTGCCCATTCTGGTGGTGTGGCCGCCAGCAGGTGGCCGCGTTCGTCAAACCTCGCGGCGAGTACTTCGCGTCGGGCTGCGAGTTCTTCCTTCCAAGGCTGGGGAAGGTACGGGCTTGCTGCCGCCCGTGACGGGACGAGCCATTCCGGCAGCCTGTCCGGTACCTGCACAGCAGTGACGGGCCGGGGTGTGAGGGTGCGTAGGCGTTCCTCAGCCCGGGCGCGGGCAGCGATCGTTTCGTGTCCCCATGCGCGTTGGGTGTTGGCGTCAGCGGCGGGGTTCTGCCCGTAGACGCTGCGGCCGCCGCGTTCGGCGGCTTCAGCCGCGCGCTGGGATTCTTTGAGCTGCTGGTTGCGGATCCGGTGTTCATCCTGGAGCGCGCGCAGCTGCTGGTGGGCTCGGCGGGCCTGTGCCGGGTCGTTGATAGAAGAGGTTTCCCGTGCGGTGAACCTGGTGGTGAAGATCCGGCGTTCCAGCTCGGCGTCGGTGAGCTTGCCGTGCCGGCGGTTGGTCCAATGGTCAGCTGGTTTCGGCCCGCGGACTGCAGCTGCTTCACGGGCGGCCCGGGCACCAGCTTCTGCCTCTGCACGGAGCGTGGCCAGCTGCTCGTCGGTGAGTCCTTGCAGGGGGCGTTCCCCTGCTTGGGCGATCAGCTCTGGGGCCTTGTCCATGATCGTTTCCACCCGCCAGGCGAGCACGGCGGAGAGGTCGTCGGCGCTCTGGAACTCGCGTTGGCCGGCTGCGGTGCGCAGCAGGCCAGCGGTGTCCCATCCGCCTTGTTCGGCCTTCGCCAGATGGGTGGCTACCGCTCCCCAGGACTCGGCGTTGATGAACTTCTCAGCGTCCGGTCCAAGGATCTCCCGTGCCATGGCGGCCATGCGCAGTGTGTTGGCTTCCTCGGTGACGTAGCGGTACTGATCGGCAAGGGTCAGGGGCGAGTTGATGCGTTCGTACTCGGTGGCCATGGTCTCGTGTGCGGAGGAATCATGGCTGTGGTTCCCGGCGATAGCGGCAAGAACACTGTCGCGGTCTTGGCCTTCCTCGACGGCGACGAACAGCACGTTCTCATCCCGGCCACGCGTTGCGGCGACGTAGGCGTTCTCACGCGTGGTGGACGCATCAAGGATCGGGATACCGGCATCTTTGGTCATGCCCTGGGCGCGGTGGGTGGTCAGGGCGTAGCCAAGGTGGACGTGCTCCGAGACGTACTCTGCAGGGAGCCGGATGGTCCCACCGTGCTCGAGGTGACTGACCGACAGGGACCCGTCCTCGTGGGCTTGCTCCACGGTCCAAAGGTCGCCGTTCTTTACGACGTCCCGGCCTCTCTTGACCTTCATCTGGGAATCGTTCAGGCGGGTCACTACGTGGTCCCCGGCCCATGCGTGGGAGCCGTCGCGCAGCTGCACGGACGTTCCCGTGCCGGTGACTTCGCCGGTCTCGATCCGGTAGGCCTGTGCACGTTCGGAGAGGCGCTGGGAGCTTTCGTTGGTCGGTGTCATCATCACCGCGGCGTCACCTTGGTTCAGGCGGCTCTGCCAGAGTCCGAACGCCAACCCTTCGACGGTTTCGATACTTCCGGCCTGGACGCGTCCGTTGTCCTTGTACCAGGCGAACGGGTCAGCTTCGTGCTCGGTGGGTGTGCGCAGGAGCAGGGATGCTTCTGCTTCTTCGGGGCTGTGGAACCGGTGAATGGTCTCCAGTTCGGTTGCGCCGACTGCGTTGATCAGCAACCGCAGCGCGCCGCCGGCTTGGACGGCGGAGAGCTGCCGGTCGTCCCCGATGAGCCGGACGAGTCCGCCGCCAGCTTCCACTGCCCTAACGACGTCGGCGAGTTTGCCGGTGCCCTGCATCCCTGCTTCATCGACGATCACGAGGGTGCCGGGTGTGACCTTGAAAGCCTCGTTGGGGCTGAGTAGGAACTTGTCTGTCGTCGCCGCGGTGATGCCGAGCTGTTCGCCCAGATTCGCCGCCGCCACGGCTGAGGGCGCTAGGCCGATGACCCTGCCGCCGGAGTGGGTGATCGCTGCCCGGACCAAGCCCATGGAGCTGGATTTTCCGGTACCGGCGGCACCGATGCCGACACTGAGGAGTTTCGATGAGGTGGCGAACTCGCGTGCCAGTTCAATCTGTCCGGCGTCCAGAGGGTGGGACTTTTCTCCGGTGGCCACGGCGAGGTTGTAGTCGTCGACGGCGGCGTCGAAGTCCTGCATGGAGGCTGCCGGGATGACGTCCTTCTTACCGGCTCGCAGGAGCAGGTTTTCGTCTTCGAGGATTTTCGTGGAGGTGTACCGGGTGTCGGTGCGGTGGTTGAAGTCTGCTGTTCCGGCGTTGCGGGTGAGTGCTTCGAACCGGCCGTGAACCTGGTCCGGGGTGATGCGGACGGAGGCGGTGCTGAGGCTGTGGGAGACCACCCGTTCAATGGTGCCGGCCGGGACCGGGCCGTGCTCGACGGCGTGCTCGCGTGCCCAGCGGTTGGCCTCTGCCATGATGTTCTGCGCCGTCCAGGTGGAGCGCTTGTCAGAAACAGCGGCGACGATTTGACGTGCTGTCGCGTCAATATCAATCTCGGCAGTCGCGGGGCGGAGTGTCCGGGAACGGGCACCGGTGATGCGCCTAAGGTCCTTCTCGGTGAACAGGGCTGCGGCTTCCTGCCGCCATGCTTGGGCTTGTTCGGCGAGGGTCTTGGGCTTCTCTTTGTCGGGCCGGGTGTCCAATGTTGCTGCCTGTGCGAGTTTGATCAGGGCGGCTTGGTCGGGGCTGTGGCCGTGCTGTTCTTCGTACGCCTGACGTAGTTCCGTCAGGCTTGAACGGATGCCCGTGCTGCGCTTGGAGAACAGCGCATTCAGCTCGCGGGGCACGGAGGCGACTTCCATGACGGGCTGCTTGGACCCGTTGACGGTGCGGGCTTCGAACTCCACGCCGTGCTCTTCCAGGTAGGCCTGGATCCGGGTGTTGTAGTGTTCCGAGACGGCCACGGCGGAGCGGTGGAGGAGTTTGCCGTCGATGGTCTTCCAGTTCCCCTGAAGGTCCTGGACCTTGTTGGAGACCACAAGGTGGGTGTGCAGGTTCGGATCCCCCAGGCGGGAATCGTGGTGCCGGAACGCCGTCGCCGTCAGTCCGCCTTTGACGGAGGTTTGGGCGATGCCGTTGGTACCCAACCGGGTAGCCAGGCCGTGGGTTTCCAGATACTCCACGGACTGTTTGAGCGCGGCCTGGTGGGCTTCTTCGACCAGGCGGCGGGTGTCGGCATCGCCGAGAGCCCACAGCACGGAGATGCTCTTGACGGGCGTGAAGGTCAGGTCGTACCCGGCTACAGCGTTCTGCTGGGGACGCAGCTGCGCGGTGATGTACTTGCCCAGTTCTTCCTTGGACGCGGGCGGGCGGCCGTGTCCTTCACGGAACATCACCGCCCCGGCGGTTGCCCGTATGCGGTGCCGCTCCCCCGCTGTGGGTTTGCGGCCCTGCATGCGTACGAAGTCGCTCTCGCGGACGCTGATGGCCTGTGCAAGGTCGTTGTCTTTGGGGCCGTAGTCGTAGTAGCGGCGTCCCAGTTTCGCCTCGGCCTTCGCGGCTTTTTCTGCCGCTTTTGCGGGAAGACCCTCGGCCAGTTTCGCGGCGAGGATGGCTTCGTATTCCGGGTGACGGCCCTGCCCGAAGAGGTTGGCCATTTGGGCTTCGGTGACGGTCCCGGACACTCCCAGCGCTTCGGCTCCGCGTCCGAGCCACTGACCCGGCGGAAGGCCCTGGAAGGTGTAGTAGTCGCCCAATTGGCGGTCGCCTGCGCGCAGCTCATCACCGCTGGCGGTCTCCTGCGTGTAGTACAGGTAACCGGTGCCAGCACTGAGAACGTGCAGCGACATCATGACCCGACTCTAGCGGAATCGGCCTCATTTATTCGAAATGCAAGAGGTGTGACTGAATTTGGCGTTTTGAGCGTGATGCGAGCTAGCGAGTATCGGTTCGAAGAACGTCGGATTGAGTCCATCATTCTGATGCGAGTATCCATATGAAAAGCGGCAGCTTTGATTGTTGATACTCGCTGGCAGGGGTTATACACAGCTAGACATCAAACAGAGGTTCCTTGCCTGCCCAGGCAAGTTGTGTTTAACCCCTGCCAGCGCCCACAGGTCGGCCGCAACGCCCCTGCCGTCCCCTCGGGATCGAACACGCGTGGGCTTCTAAACCGTTAGGTTTCCGGGTGGACCAGGGGCTTCTGCAAGAATGGGGACCGGAGACAGGAAACCGACCACACCACAGGGGCCGTGATGGCTGGCAAGACACGCAACACGATGATCGTTCAGGCACGCCGGAAGACCGAGGAGCTGGCCGCGAAACGGCGCGAACGCGAAGCGACACTTCAATCGCTGGCTACCGACTACCACGCAGCCACGATGATGGCCGAAGCTGGAGTCGAAGAAGCCGAACGGCAGGCGGCCGAACTGATCGCCACGGCGAAGAAGAACGCGGCCGCGGCCATTGATGATGCCAAGGAAACTGTCCGGAAGATGCTCGCCACCGGCGAGACCCGACAAGGCATAGCCGAACTCCTGGACGTCAGCGTTTCCTACGTCCGCAGCATCGACGTAGCCACATCGAAGAAGGCCAAGGCCGGCACCGAAGCTGCGACTGCCGAGACTCAGAATTCAGAAGAGAGTGGGAGCGTCGGGGTCTTGTCCGGACATGAGGGGTCGGATCACTGAATCATCCCATCCGTGCTCTTTGAGCGCATCACGGAGCTGCCGCGACTGAGCGGCGAAGTTCGCGCGGCCGACGCCATGCCAACGCCACGAATGGGCGTTGGCGTGGCGTCTCTTTTGTGACCGGTCAATCAGGTTCTCCGCTTGCGTCCCAGGGAACAGGTGACTATCCGGCCCGCCCGTCGCGCGGACGCATAGTGGAATATCGCAGGAGTGCATGAGCTTGGTGTCGGGATCCAGCTGCTCTCCGGTCAACAGCAAGTGTGCGAAGCGCTGCGGACGGACAGCCTGTTGACCCGTGGGGGTCTTGATCCAGTAGCGCGCGTAACCGTCGTCACCGACCGCGCCCGTCCAGAGCCAGCAGTCATTTTCCCTCGGTCCCTTGATCACCTTGGACCAAAAGCGTCCGGACTCGTCGGGTGCGCTCATGGCGTCGTGGCCGGCGGTTCGAGACGACGGCGAGCCTCCCGGTGAGATACGGCATCGATGATTCGGGCCGGACCTTCGTATCGTCCGCCGATGATGGCTAGGGCGCCGTCGTACTTGCGGTACCTGATGGACTCGGGCCGGTTCTGGGCCAGGAGGTCACGCGTGTCGATGATGATCAGGCTGGTGCTGTGTCGGCCGTTGAGGTTCGACAAGTCCAGGTTTAGCAGACCGCCGCGTGGCTTATGGCCCACGTAGAGGTAGAGGGCCCGCCGAAACAGCAGCGGCACGGGAGCAGAGTGTTCGCGGTTGATCCTGACGAATTCCTTCCCTGTCTCCGCATGTGAGGTCCGTTCCAAGTAGCGTGTCTGCACAAAACGATAGGCCGAATCTGCTTCCAGCAAAGCGCGCAGCTCCGGGCTCACGCGCCGATAGGACGCGAATCCGATCCAGACTGCAACGAGCAGGCAAACGCATAGGAGAAAGGCAATGAGGAATTGTGTGCTGGTATCCATCGCGGAACTACCACCGCCGCCAACGGCGTTCCAGCCTGTTCGCGGCGAAGAAGAACGCGACCATGAACAGGGACGGTGGCACTGCATGGAGCAGGCTCTGACCGAGCCAGGACACGACGGCGGTGATCAACGCGATGACTCCGGCGGCCTTGCAGAAGAAGATGAGAATGCCTTGGCCGGCGGCTACCGGGTGGGTGAGTGCGTAGATGATCCAGCCGCCCAGCGCAACGGCGGCGAACGCGGCGAAGAAGATCAGAACGACGGCCACGGTGTTCCCCTAACGATTGGTTGGTGCCTGGTCGGTGGTCTCAGCAGTTCCATCGGCCGGCCTTGTTCTTTCTGGCTTGGTCGGCGGCCGTGGTGAAGTCCTCGCTGTAGGCGAAGGATTTGCCGTAGCCGGTTGCTTCGGCGTGACCTTGTTCAAGGATCGTGCGGTTGGTCAGGGTGCCGTCGGTGGTCCACACGTAGGCAAGAAGACGGTCGTACTTGTCCCGGACCCCTTGGACGGGATCCGCGGAGAGAAAGACCTGTTGCCCGTCCAGGAGTGAGTGCAGGTAGGTGGACGCTTCCGGTCCGCCGCACTCCACCGGTGCGTCTTCCTTGACGCTTTCCGGGGCGTTGATGCCAACGAATCTGACGCGGGTGCTCGTGCCGTTGCAGCTGATCCGGATCGTGTCCCCATCGACAACCTTCTCCACGGCGTACGGGCCACTGGCCGGGACCTTAAGTGCCGGCGGCCGCGCCGCCGTGCCCGTCGCTTCACAGGGCACTTCATGCAGCGGCGCCGGACTGCCGGCGGGAACGATCTGCGGTCCGCCCTGGGACGTGCATCCTGTCAGGGCAAGAACGGCCAAGACGCTGCCGTGCAGGAGCCGGCCCTTGTATCGAGTGTTGGTCATGGGTGGTCCTCTCTTGCTGCTGTCTCGGCTCGGGTCCGTCGCCCTGGGCGTATTTCGCCGGCCTCCACTCCCGGCCATTTCCGGCCGTCGTTGTACTTGCGCTGCAACCGCCGAAGCTCGCGACGCGCAGCTGCTTCAACCAGGTCCGCAACGGAGACATAGCCCTCCAGCTTGCCGACGTTCTGAACGGCTGCACGGATCTGCTTCATGTCCTCTTCAGAGAAGTAGGACCCTTTCTTCCTGCGGTTCTTGGTCATCGACTCAGGCCACGGGCACAGGTTGGGATTGGAACAGCTGCTGCCTCGAACAACTTCCTTGGACTTGGCATGTGTAAATCCTTTATTTGAAGGGTGAAGTCCTGCCGGGGCCGGCCGCACGCTGGCCCCGGCAGTCGTGGTTAGAAGGGGGGTTCGGAGTCGTGTCCGTTGCCCCAGGAACCGGCGTTGGTCTGCGCGTTCGAGGCCCATGGGTCGTCCTGCTGGGTAGCCTGTCCGCCGCTATTCTGGTTCCCGAAACCTCCGCCGTTTCCACCGCCCTGGTTGCTGCGCTGGGTGCGGTTTACTTTCGCGTTGGCGTAACGCAAGCTGGGCCCGATCTCGTCTACCTCAAGCTCTATGACGGTGCGCTTTTCGCCCTCTTTGGTTTCGTAGGACCGGGACTTCAGCCGTCCGGAGACAATGACCCTGGAACCCTTGGACAAGGAGGCTGCGACGTTCTCAGCCATCTCCCGCCAGGCACTCGCCCGGAGGAACAATGTCTCCCCGTCTTTCCATTCGTTTGAGGCAGAATCGAAGGTCCGGGGCGTCGAGGCAATGGTGAAGTTCGCAACCGGAGTACCGTCAGTTTTCCCGAACTCACGGGAAACCGGAGTGAAACGCAGCTCTGGGTCAGATGTCAGGTTTCCAATGACTGTAATGGTGGTTTCGCCGGCCATGATGGTTCCTTTTCCTCGTGTGCTGGTGGTGTTCTCGGTGTCGGTGCCGGTTTCGTTCTGAGGTTCGGTCCCACCCGGTTGGTCGTGGGTGAGGTCGTTGGGTTGGTGCTGGTCTGCGGTGTGTTTGTCCCAGAGACCGCCGGCCCCGATCGGGGCCCGGTTGATCGCGTCAAGGTAGCGGTCATCTTCGATGCTGCAGGGGTTGGTGTAGTAGCCGGCGTACGGGTCGTAGTCCTGGGTGTCGGGGTAGATCCTGCCGCTGGGGTTGGTTTCCCGGAACAGGTCCACCTCCAACGGGATCCGCGGGCTGATCTTGAACCCGTCCACCGGGTGCGGGGTGGTCACGGTCCTCACGCTGCCCTGTGGCTCATGGCCGCTTGGACGAGCTTGTCCCGGCGGAGGCCTGACCAGTGGTCCTGGTCATCGGAGTTGTTCACGATGACGGGCGCCTGGGAGTAGCCAAGCTCTGCCGTGATGTATTCCAGCGCTGCCGCCACTTCGGTGATGTCCACGGGCGTGTAGGTGATGCCTTTGGAGTCGAAGTACTCCATGGTGCGGTCGCAGTTCGGGCAACCGGGCTTGGTGTAAACCGTGTAATCGGTGATTGAGGAAGTCATTTTCAGTCCCGCGTTTCGTATCAGTTTTGGTTAGGTTCGTCTGGCTGACTTGCTACTACCATTCTAAGGTGTATTCATCAGAATAAAAGGGTCTGGCCCTTGATTTATAGGGGTTTTTACCTCAATTTTGGTGGTCGCTTTTTGGTGATTTGGGCGTCTGGTGCGGTTTGGAAGATCGCGGGAAGCAGCCCGGGGTGACTCCCCCGGCTTCTTTGAGAGCTGCCCTGGGCGCTGCGTTCTTGTGCCTATGTCAGGTTCGCCCGGATTTCCCAGTGTGTGGTCCCGGCTGAAAAGAACTGTTCCCCAGCACAGGGTGGGTCGGCGGCGGGTGGCTTTGCCCATGGGGAAGGTGCCCGGTTCTAGGTGTTAAACAAAGCAGGACCGGCGCTGCCGGTCCTGCTTCGCTCTCCTCGGACAAAGGAAATCTGTGGCTCAGTCTACAAGACTGAAGTCTTGCGCGTTAGGGCGTTGTTCGTGGGTGTGTTGCTCGGTGCCGACGCCGGAGAAGGTATACGCCCAGGGCGAGGATGGCTCCGATCGCTGAGCCGAGGATTAGGCCGGTAATGCTGCGCGTGCTGTTCAGCAGGATCAGCGGCAGGGAGATGGCGGTGACGAAACCGATGTGGAACGGGAGGGTGTCATTGTCGCCATCGAGGTCTTCCATTCTGGAGTGGGCGATCATCCATCCGATGCCCAGATAGATTGTGGCGACGGCCGAGAAGATCAAAGCCCCCATCATCACGTGGTCAAGGACTGGGGACAGGCCAGGGAAGATCTCGGCGAGCGTGACCCCTGGGGGTGTCTGCGTGGTCATGGTGACTCCTGTCTGTGCTGCCATGGGATGAGCTTAGCGGTGGCCTCTGACAAAGATTTCTTAACTAATAGTGAAGAAGTTCTAGTGAATGGGACGGCGCGGCACTTTGTTTGGGTGTGCCTGGTGGCGTTGAACGGCGGTCCGTCGCTGGTGATTGGCTGCTGTGGTTCCCCCTGGGCGGCGGACCGCCCGACTTTTGGGAGGTTCCCGGCCCTGCTCGTGGTGAGTGGCCGGGGGCCTTGCCGGGCGGTGGGGGTTCCGCCCGGCAAGGGGTCTAGGCGGCTTCGGGTTCGTCCGCGCTTTCCGTGGTTTCCTCGGTTTCTGCCTCGGGGTCGGTGAGGATGATCTTTTCAACGTCGCTGGCCTCGTATCCCCATGCCGTGAGCTGGGCGAGGTAGTAGAGGGTGTTGCTGTGGCGGCTCCGCCAGCTCGTGCGATCGATGTTCGCCTCGTACGCGGTGATCATCATGGCGAGGGTGACCGTTTCGGGTTTGGTGGTGGGCTTGTCCACGTAGGCTGTGAACTCGCCATACCCGGTGCCGGTGCCCAGCAGTTCGGCGGTGAGTTCGGTCTTGTTCAAGGCCTTGGTCAGGATGTAGCTGCCGTGGGCAATGGTGTGGGCGATGAACTTCTGCGCGTTCTTTGGCAGGGCCTTGCGTGCCAGCACGTTTTTGACGAACTCCCTCCGGACCACCTCGGCCGAATCCATGGCTTTGTTGTTTTCAATGACCTCCCGGCGTGCGGCCTTTTCCTCCTCGGTCATCCCTCCTGCCGGGGACTTGCCGTCCTTCCGCAGCCCACGGGCCTTCCAGTCAGCCACGGCGAACTGTGTCACCAACCCGCCGTATCCGATGCCGATGTAAACCGCGTCCGCGTCCGTCTCACTGAGGCGTTCGCCCTCGGCGGTGGTCAGTGCGGAGATCAGCGCGGCGGGCCCCTTGTAATCGTAGTAGCCGGGATCTTGTTCCAACACGGTCAGGCCTTTGGCGGCAGCCTCGGCGCAAGCTTCGGCAAGCAGGGCGTTATTCCTGCGCTCGTCCCGGAGCCGCTGCACCCGGTGGGCGAAGTTTCCGGGGTTCTCAGTAGCGAGGCGTTCGAGCGTGGCCACTGCCTCGGCATCATCCGCGAATTCCTCGATCACGGCAGACTGTTCCAGCGTCAGGCCTTGGTCCAATGCCTGGGCAGCGGTGGCGTTCGCTTTGACCTTAAGCGCGGTTTCCACCACTGCTTTCTTGGCCCCCATCTTCCGGGCGATGACGCTGGCGCTCACTCCCAGCAGTGCCATTTGGTGGAACGCTTCGGCGCGGTCGCCGTCCGTGAGTGCGCTGCGGTGGTCGTTCTCCACTACCTGCGTGGCGAGGCGTTCCGCTTCCTCGGGGGTCGCTCCGACGAGCACGGGAATGGTCGCCGCTCCTGCCTCTACGGCTCCAAGGGTGCGGCGCTGTCCCATCAGGACGTGCACGGTTCCGTCCTCGGTCCGGTGGGCGACGACGGGCACCAGCACGCCGTGTTCCTTGATGCTGGCCACGAACTCCTTGGTCAGTCCAGCGTCTTTGCGGACGTTGGTGTCCACGGTCAGGGTGGTGGGGTCGAGCAGTTCGAGCGTGGGTGTTGCATTCATGTGGTGTTGCTCCTTCTTGTCCGAGAAGTTGGGTGGGTGGGGCGACCAATGGTGACCGGCCAGCTCCCCTCTCCCCCCGTTGTTTTTGGCTGCTGGCGAAGCTTGCGGAGCTGTGGCCGACGGAGGCCTGTCTACCCTTGGGCAAGGTGTGGGAAATTCCCGGAGGAAATAAGCGACGCAGGAGCGCCGTAGGGACATTTCCTGCACCGCAGGCCCCGGAGCCTGCGGAGGGGCTAGAAGGGGTGGAGCGGACACATAGAATCCGAAGGACAGCAGCCAAAAACGTCGTAGACAGCAGGTGATGACGGGCAGGAGCTCTGCGACGGACCGGCAGCACCCAACAGCCGGCCGCGCCAGCGGACGCCCGTCAACTGGTTGAAGCGCAGCGAAAACCAGGGCGAGCCCCGCGAGCCTGCTCCTCCCCTGGCCATCCCGGATCCGCCCAGGTCAATCCCCTGCATGGGCTTGCCGCACGCACCAGGTGAGCAACACCGGCCCCGTTGCGGGAACGGCGGTTCGTCGCCGGCAACCACCCACCCAAGCGGCCACCTGCGGCGGACCGCCCGCCCTTGCGAGGCGAACGGCCCACCGCGCTTACGTGGCGCTGTCGGTTGCGCGGGTGTTGAATCGGCGGAAGTTCACGGCGATTTCTTGGGCGATATCAGCCATCGGTGTTCCCGGCGTTATGGTCTTCTCTTCATCGGCGGAGAACTCCACCGGTTCGCCGTCGTCGTCGTAGTGGTCCGGGCCGTAGTAGAGCTCAGCGGTGGTGAACTTGGATTCCAGGGGGTTCTTCCAGCTGAATGATCCGGGGCCGATCGTGAAGGTGTGGCTGCCTTCGCTCTGAAGGAAGAAGGTGGCGGTGCCTCCGCCGGTTTGTTCGACGTGAAGTTCCAGGCCTTCGGCTTTCATCGCGTCCACCAGTTCACGCGCGGGAAACCATGCGATCTCTTCGGCGGCCTGTTGGGTTTCGGGGCTTTCAGTCATGGTTCTGTCTCCTTTACAAATGGGGCGGTGGCCGGGACGGGCGTCCCGGCCACCGGTGGGTCTAGCTGGCGAGTAGTTCGGCCAGTTCTGCGGCGTCGGAAACCAGGGCCGCCGTGCCTTCTTTCAGGAGCCTGTGGCAGCCTGCCGAGTTCGCGCTGTGCACGCTTCCGGGTACTGTCGCTACATGTCGGGCAATGGTTTCGGCGTGGTGCGCGGCGTTCAGTGCGCCGGAACGCCACCGGGCTTCGACAACACAGGTGACCCCGGCGAGGGCGGCAATGATGCGGTTCCGCTGCAAAAAGCGGTGACGCGTAGGCGCGTTTCCCGGGGGCTGCTCTGAGACGATCAAACCGTTGGCCCTGATCGCGGCCGCGAGGTCGGCGTTGCCGGAAGGGTAAACCCGGTCAAGGCCTCCGGCTGCAACGGCGATCGTCGCCGGTCCGGTGCCGGTAAAGCCAGCAAGCGCGCCACGATGGGCGTGCGCGTCGATGCCGTAGGCCAGGCCGGAGACAATGCAGATTCCACGCTGGGCCAGTCCATGGGCCATCTCACCGGTGACAGCTGCGCCGTAGCTGGTGGAATCGCGGGAACCAGTCAACGCGGCCGCGCGCTGTACCGCGGGGATCCCCTGGGTGATGTTCCCGACGTACCAAAGCCCATACGGGGCATCAGGCAGATCATCGAGGCCGACGGGCCAGTGTTCGTCACCGGGGATAAGGAAACCTCCGCCCAGTCGTTCAATGGTGGCCAGATCCCTTTCAGCGTCCACGTCAGGGATCCGCTGCGCCCAGCGGCGCAGCCCTTCGGTCAATTCCTCTTCGCCGATGTGGCGGAAGGTGTGGGGCGGTTGGGCTCCGGTTGCTACTCTCAGGGCCGCGTAGGCGCCCAAGGCGTCGACAAGCGCCCGGCCAGTGGAGTCCTGGGAATCGAAAAGACGAGTCAGGGCGGCGCGTGCAATGCGGTCGTTCATGGTGTTGCTCCTTCTTGTCCGAGAAGTTGGGTGGGGCGACAATTGGTGACCGGCCAGCTCCCCTCTCCCCCAGTTGTTTTTTGTTGCTGGCACGTAGTGCTCTACGGGGCCGACGGAGGCGACTCCTCCCGCCAGGGCGAGGCGCTGGAAATCTTCGAAAGGAAATAAGCGAAGCGCCGTCGAAGAATTCCAGGGCCGTAGGGCCCCGGAGTTTACGGAGGGGTCAGGAGCTTGAGCCGGAGCGGAACCGTATGATCCGCAGGACAGCCACAAAAACGTCGTAGACACACAGGACCGGGCACGGCGGAGCTCTGCGACGTCGGGACCGGGCCCAACAGCCGGCCACGGAGCGAAGCGCAGTGGACGCCCAAACGGGTGCGAGCCCCGCGAGCATGCTTGAGACAGCAACACGGGCCCCCGTCCCACACCGCTTTGAAATTCGGCCTTACGTTCACCAGGTCAAGTAGACCTAAAGTGAAGGACGTTGCCATGAATACTGAAAGCATCAGGCTGGAACTCTCCCGGATGACCGCAAGGGTTGAAGCGTTGGAGGATCAGCCGCTGTCCCGAATCGTTGCGGCGGCCAGGAGCGAGGCCAAGGCGATCAACCTGAGGATGGCCGAGTCCACGTTGCAGACCTGGGCCCGTGCCGTTCACTACGGCATTGGGTTCCGGTTCCATCTCCGCTGAGTGCGACTGTTCCTGTAAAGGCAGAAGAGCCGGCACCCTGGTGGGTGCCGGCTCTTCATGTGTTCCTCGGACAAAGGAAATCTGTGGTGCAGCGTCGTTGCTGCCGTGGTGCTAAAAGTCGTGGTGTTCCTGGGGGTGGGTGAAGTCCACCGGCCCCAGGGATTCATTGGCGGTAAGCAGCTGCAGCTCGATGACGTCTTCGAGGAAGCTGGCCCCTGGTGCGGGTTTGTCGTCCTCGGTCAGGATGTATTCGGTTCCCATGCTGGATCTCCTGGTGCAGTGTTCTCGTTGGAGTTCACTGTAGCCGTGGATCCTTTGCGTTGGCTGGTTGCCGCTGCGCCCGCGCCAGCGTCATGGCGGCCGGGGGAGCGCCAGCGGCGGAGGCCGCCCCGCTACCTGAGAGGGCCGGGCAGGACCGTTGCCAATCCTGCCCGGCCGTACCGGTTAGCGAATGGGGCGCTTGTAGGCGGTTTCTTGGTTCTTGGCCACTTCTGCGATGTAGACGCTGCCAATCAGGTCGTACAGCTGTTCGGCGAACCGGTAACCGTGCACGTCCTCGACGGCCAGTTTCAGGTAGCGCTCTGCGTGCTTTCCGTAGCCTTTGAGCCATTGCAGCCATCCCATGAGGGTGAGCATGGGTGCGCGCTGGCCTTCGGGGACGGCCTTCATCAGTTCGAACGCGATGGTTTCGGCGTGGTCCACGCGCTTCCAGTCGGGGCGGCCGTTGAACCTGCCCAGAATGATGTCAATGATGACGCCGTTGTTCGTGGTGATGGTGTCGGCCATGAGGAAGTCCCTGATGTAGTTGTCTTGGAACCATGCCGCCAGTTTCCGTGCGGTCTCGTGGTCCGGCATGCGGTCGGCGTCCAGTGCACTGTCCCATTCGCGGCGTGCTTCCTCGACGGATTCCTCCGTGCGGACGGGCACCTGTACCGGCTCAACCCATTTGCCCAGCAACGCCGGGTTGTAGACGTCCACGTTCGGGGCGCTTCCCATGAAGGTCAGGGTGGCGTTGGCGTTGCTGTCGGTGATCTGTTCCAGCGGGTTGCGCTCCGTGGTGCCGTAAGCGGCCCAGTGGGTGCTGGTGACGAGGTAGACCTTGCGGACGGGCATCCGTGCCGTGGCCAGTTCGTTGCCCAGGGCCGCGACGTGGGCGGCGTAGGGGAACCGGGCATCTGTGCTGGTTTCGTCGGTGTAGACGATGAGGTAGCAGGCCGTGGCGTTCTCGTCCTGCGCCGCGAGGCTGGTCACGGTCTGGGCGAAACCCAGCGGGGCCGCGTCCATGGGTGCATCCACGCGCAACGTGGCGCCAAGTGCTCCAACGGTGGCGGTCAGCACGACGAAGGATTCAGTGGGGGTTCCTCCGAGCAGGTGCGGGACGTAGGCCAGCAGGTCAGCGGGGCTGGTGAGGGTGAGTTTTTCAGTCATGATGTGTTGTCCTTCTTGTCCGAGAAAGTAAATGGTTGGGGTGGCCGGGAACGTCGGGTTCCCGGCCACCGTGGGCGGTTAGGCCGCTGGCTGGATCAGACGGGTATCGAAGAGTGCTTCGGCCCTGCGGATCAGGTAGTCCGGCACATCAGTGTCGTGGCTGAGTCCTGCCCTGCCCAGGAACACGGCGTTCCCGGTCACCGGCAGGTCGAGGCCGGTTTCGTGGAGCAGCTGCACCGCACGGACGTTCGACGGTCCGGTGGTTTGCGTTTCCGCGTTCAGGTAGACCTGCCAGTCGCCACGGGCGATGCATTCCAGTCCGCCGCCGACGATGATCTGAAGGCTCGCGTGCCGGGCGTCAACGCTGTGCACAGTGACGCTTTCGCTCAGCCGCGCCGGGACATAGAGCCCGATCAGGTGCTTCAACATGGTGTTGCTCCTTCTTGTCCGAGAAGTTGGGTGGGTGGGGCGACCAATGGTGACCGGCCAGCTCCCCTCTCCCCCCGTTGTTTTTGGCTGCTGGCGAAGCTTGCGGAGCTGTGGCCGACGGAGGCCTGTCTACCCTTGGGCAAGGTGTGGGAAATTCCCGGAGGAAATAAGCGACGCAGGAGCGCCGTAGGGACATTTCCTGCACCGCAGGCCCCGGAGCCTGCGGAGGGGCTAGAAGGGGTGGAGCGGACACATAGAATCCGAAGGACAGCAGCCAAAAACGTCGTAGACAGCAGGTGATGACGGGCAGGAGCTCTGCGACGGACCGGCAGCACCCAACAGCCGGCCGCGCCAGCGGACGCCCGTCAACTGGTTGAAGCGCAGCGAAAACCAGGGCGAGCCCCGCGAGCCTGCTCCTCCCCTGGCCATCCCGGATCCGCCCAGGTCAATCCCCTGCATGGGCTTGCCGCACGCACCAGGTGAGCAACACCGGCCCCGTTGCGGGAACGGCGGTTCGTCGCCGGCAACCACCCACCCAAGCGGCCACCTGCGGCGGACCGCCCGCCCATACAAGGCGAACGGCCCACCCTCCGGTCTACTCGCAGCGGTCGTGGAGCGGGATGGCTCCGTATTGCCCGGCCGCGCGGCGGAATCGTGAGTCGCTGCTGAAGATGAACGTGCCGCCGAACATGTACCACGGGGCGGGTTCGTCCTCTGGGGCGACCGGCTCGGCGTGGATCACGGTTTCGCGGTCGAAGCTCTCGTTTTTGACGAGCCGGACGGCGGGCCGTTCCTCGGTCGCTTCGAAAACGGGGTCGATGCCCTCGCCGATGACGGTTACCTCCATGACGCGGGCGGAAATGCCCTGATTGGAGAAGTCCGTGCCCAGGGCGTCGCGGTAGATCAGGGCGGTGATGCCTTTGGGGGTTGTGGTGGCGTTGCTCATGTGCTGGCTCCTTTGAAGTGGTGGGGATGTGCTGCCCGGCTCTGGCCGGGCAGCACATCGGTTCTCGGTTCCTGCTAGAGGAACGTGGGGCGGTGTTCTGCGGCGAACAGGACGGCCACGGCTTCGTTGTGCCAGTCCAGTGCCGCGTATTGCCGGGTGGTGGTCAGCTCGCCGGGGTTCACGCTGGCCCCGGTGGTGACGGCTGCGGCCATGCCGCGGATGTGCGCGGCGAGGTCTTCGGCACCTGTGGCGCTGTAGGCCACGGGGGACTTCTCGATGATTGCGGCGAGGGTTTCGAGGAAGACCACGGCTTGGGCCGGGCTGTTGGTGATGCTGCGGTTTTCGGTCATTGTTCCTGGTCCTTTGCTGGTTCGGTGCCTTGCCGGGCGGTGGGGGTCCGCCCGGCAAGGAGTCAAGGGGCTGTTAGGCGGCGGCTGCTGGTTGGAACGTGGGCGGGATGCGGTAGCGGCTGGGTAGCTCTGCGGCGGCTTCGGGCAGGTCTTCCGGGCCTTGGGCTTGCCCGTTCTTCCAGTGGGAAAAAGCCTCTTCGGTGATCGCGTCCCAGAAGCGGGCTTTGGTCCGGTAGAACGTCGTTTTCACGTCCCCCTCGCAGTAGGTGGCCATGCCGAACAGGTTGCCGATCGCGTCGGCGGTGCGGGTTCCGGCAACCATGACGTAGGGCCACTGGCCGAGGTCCCAGCCGTCGCATCCCCAGTTGGGGATCACTACCCAGCCGTGTTCTGAGATGAGTTCCATCCAGTCGTAGCCGTCGTTCATGTGGTAATCCACGAGTACGGGCACGTCGTGGATGGTTTCGCCGGTGTCCTCGGTGGTGATCGTCTGGACGCTGATTGCGTTCATGGTGTTGCTCCTTCTTGTCCGAGAAGTTGGGTGGGTGGGGCGACCAATGGTGACCGGCCAGCTCCCCTCTCCCCCTGTTGTTTTTGGCTGCTGGCGAAGCTTGCGGAGCTGTGGCCGACGGAGGCCTGTCTACCCTTGGGCAAGGTGTGGGAAATTCCCGGAGGAAATAAGCGACGCAGGAGCGCCGTAGGGACATTTCCTACACCGCAGGCCCCGGAGCCTGCGAGGGGCTAGACGGGGTGGAGCGGACACGTACAATCCGAAGGACAGCAGCCAAAAACGTCGTAGACACAACAGGACCGGGCACGGCGGAGCTCTGCGACGTCGGGACCGGGCCCAACAGCCGGCCACGGAGCGAAGCAGAGTGGACGCCCAAAAAGGGGTGCGAGCCCCGCGAGCATGCTGGCCCTAAGGGGCTAGGCTGGCCTCAATCTTTAGGATGGGATACCTGAACCGTGGAGCTACTCATTGGAAGTGTTGTTGCGGGAGTGGCCGTACTTATCGGTGTTCTCGTGATCGTAAAGCGCAAGGCGCTCAGCAAGTTGATGGAAGGCTCTCAGCAAGCAAGGTTTGTTAAGACGGGCACCAAGTTGATGGGTCGGCCAGAGCCTGGGTACATGGTCGTTGTCGGGCTATTTGCCGTCCTCATTGGAGTGGCGATAGCGATTGTGTTGTTAACCCGCTGACTTCGTAGGACGGTTCATTCGGAGTCCGAAGGGCGACCCGGCCCGGTAGGGCGGGCCGCCGTGTGGCAGGCCCGCCCCGGATCCGGCTTAGCTTTCGTCTTCCTTGGGGACTTTGGAGGTGGCGCGGTACGCCAGGATCGCCGCTCCCAGTGCTGTGAGCGAGAGAACGAAGTTCACGATGGTCAGTGGATCCATGAGGTTTCCTTATCGGTGAGTAGGACTTAGTCTGAGAAGGAGCCGGTGGCCGCAACCAAAGCGGTCACGACCACCGGGTTTCGTAGCTACACCTACTTCCTTGCTTTACGCTTGCGCTTCCGAGTTCCAGCTCGGGAGCGTTTGCTTGTTAAGCGCGCGTTCCGCATGGAGAGTAGAGCGATGACAGCTGTCATCAAGCTCACGACCGAAGTCGCGAGCTTGATCGCTTCGTCGATGCTCATGTAGCCACCTCCTTCCTGCCCCGCCGTGCGAGGCCCCCACTGGTCCAGCCGGTCGAGGGTGGGCCGTCAACCCCGAAGAGTGACCGGGGAATCCCGCGAAATAAGGGAGCGCAGCGACCGCGTGGGATTGCCCGGTTGCGTGGGTTGACGGGTCGGGCCCCCGGACGGCTACGATCAGTGGCCTTGTACGGAGAACAACCCAGCCACATGTAAGGCCAAGAAATGCTTTTACAGTCCGAAGCGCAGCGAAGGTCCGTTCTGGCCTTTAGGCTGGGGCCATGGACAAGAAGAACGCAGCGCTGATCTGGGCGCTATTGGGGACTGGCTTCCTTGTGTACGGCCTCTACTGCGCCCTGACCACCGGCGGCACCTGGTACCTCATTGCCTCCGCCGTGATCCTGATGGTTTCCGGCGTGGTCTGCCTTGGTAGCGCGGTTCAGATTATGCGCCGCCCGGATCAGCAGCGCTACTAGACAGAGCGACACCCAAAGGAGCAGCATGCTTGGTTTTAAAGTGAACGTCCAGAACGAGGACAAGAGCGCTGAGTTGGAGATCCAGGGCTTCCTGGATCCGGAGACGGCCGAGGGTTTCGCGAACGCAGTTCAGGAAACCCTGGAGATGTGCGTGGAAGAGTACGACGAGATCACCGGTTTCGAAGTTGGCCGTCCCGGCCCCATGGAAGCCCGCGATGATGTCCCCGAAGCGGATATTGAATACTTCATCGATCAGATCACCATGTCTGTCATGAATCCCGAACCGGAGAACCTGATCAAGGGCGAGTCCCCCGTGCGGTTCGCTGTTGAGCACCCCGTGGAGTTGTAACCGGGCGCCACTTCTATGGCCGGCCGCACGTACCGGCACGAACAGAACGGGATCCCATGAGCGAGTCCATCCCGCGGGCACTGCAACCACCGGTTGCTGTTGCCCTGGCGAAACTCGTCAAGAGGTTCCCCGGACCCAATGCCCTCCCGGGCGGGATCTGGGCCGAACCGAAATGGGATGGCTACAGGACGATAGTTCTGAGTGATTCTGAAGGGGTGACCCTGTGGAGCCGGCAGGGCAAAGAACTCTCCCGGATCTTTCCTGAGCTATGCGCAGCTGTACGGGCCCAGGTTCCGCCCGGCGTGGTGCTGGACGGTGAAGCGGTCATCTGGAACGGGGACCGGCTGGACTTCGAAGCGCTGCAACGCCGCATGGTCAGCTCCAGGACGGCTCTGCCGGCCTTGGTTCACGAACTGCCGGCATCGTTCGCAGCCTTTGACGTGCTGGCCGTTGCCGGGCAGGACATCCGGGGCGTCCCTTTCACGGGCCGCCGGCAGCTGCTCGAGGAACTGGCCCGGTGCTGGGCCGCCCCTTTGAACCTCTCCCCCACCACCGCGGACATGGACTTAGCGAAGACGTGGTTGAAGGACCTGCCAGCCACAGGGGTCGAAGGGCTGGTTTTCAAGGGGGGATCCCAGCCCTATGACGCCGCTAGGTCCTGGTTGAAGCTGAAGACAAAAAGCACGTTCGATACGGTCTGCGCAGCCGTCATAGGCCCGATAACGCAACCGCAAGCCATCATCACCGGATTGCCGGTGGGTGGGCAGCTGCGGATCGTGGGCCGGTCAACCGTCCTTTCCACACGGGCGGGGCGTGATCTGGGCCGCCAGCTCCGCCCGGCCCTGCCAGGGCATCCCTTTCCCGACGAGATCACCGAAACCTCGCTGAACAGATTCAGCAAAGACAAAGACCCGGTCCACCTGACGCTGATCGAGCCGATAGTGGTTGAGATATCGGCCGACGTCGCGTGGACCGGCAAATCCTTCAGACACCCCGTCGGATACGTCCGGGTCCGTCCAGAGTTGGATCCCGATGAGGTAGAACTCCCGCCGCATCTGAAAAGGTAGCTCCTACCAGCCTGCGGCAGTTACATGGCTGGTCTCTTGTTCGGGCGGCACGGACGGACTTGGTTCGACGGCAGACCCCGGCGGAAGCCAAGTAGGGGGCTTGGGTGGCGCCCTTGAAAAACGAGTACCAACTACTCGTGTGCAGGACCAGGGAGAGGTCTTCAATTGAGTCAGCGGATTAGTGGCAGACGGCGATAATCCCCCATTTCGCCGATCAATGCCTCAGTAATCTGCCGGCAAGGCCGGATAGCGGTACCCAGAAGCCTGTCCGGCCTTTCGCCTGTCCTGACTCAACGCCGTGACCGTGGAAACGCGGCACGCTTCCGGAGACCTCGGACCGAAGTCTTCACAGAACCCCGGGCCTTCTTTCTGGCCAGGTTCCATTCCGTGTCTCTATGGGCGTCTCTACGAGCGGCCCGCTGGGCTCTTCTCTGGGCCCGATCGAGGCGGAAGAGCATGAAGAAAACGAAGCCAATCCACAGGATGGCGGCCCCCAGAACCATGCCCATCAGAACCAATGGCTGCATACCTGCAACGTACCCCGGCCGGGGTGACCTAACCGCCCGTAATGGCCGTGGTGGACGGGTTGTGCCCACTGGGGGCAGGTGGAGCCCTCCGCACAGCTCAAAGCTGTCCCCTATTGGCGTGCAAGCCGTCCATGCCGCCCCTAGGGCGGCTATCGTGTCGGTCCCCCTGGAGTACAGTTAACCCGAACATATATTCGAATAAAGGGTGTGTTGTGGGCGTGATAGTTGGCCCCCGTGTGATAGACGCGGGACTCTCTCTGGTGACGGTTCAGCTGTCACCGGTAGCGGTGGCCGCCGGCTATCCCTCGCCCGCCCAGGACTACTTTGACGGACGGATCGATCTCAACGCGCACCTGATCAAAGACGTGACCAGCACCTTCATCGTCCGGGTCACCGGCCAATCCATGGAACAAGCCGGGATCAGCGACGGGGACGAGCTGATCGTTAACCGGGCACTGGAACCGAAGGACGGTTCCGTAGTCGTCGCCGTCCTGGACGGGGAACTAACGATCAAACGGCTGCGGATCACACCCACAGGCGTGATCCTGCAGGCCGACAATCCACGCTTCCCTGATATTGAGGTTCCGGCCTTGTCGGAACTGACGATCTGGGGCGTGGCCACGAGGTGCCTGCACCATGTCTAAGCCCGCGGTGATGCGCCGGATGCAGGAAATCGCGCACGTGGACGTCAACTGCTTTTACGCCTCGGCCGAGCGCGCGTTCAACCCTGCTTTGGAGGGCAAACCGGTCATCGTGCTCTCCAACAATGACGGCTGCGCCGTCACCCGCTCCCCAGAAGCGAAGCGCCTGGGCATTGTCATGGGCGATCCGTGGTTCAAGCTACGGCCACGGGCCAAGGAATGGGGGCTGGTGGCCCTGTCGAGCAACTACGAGTTGTACGGGGACATTTCCGCCCGGGTCATGGAGCTGCTGGGTCGCTACTCAGCCTGGCTTGAGGTCTACTCCATCGATGAGGCGTTCCTGGGCGTCAAGGGCGAACCGGACGAGCTGCTGGCCCTGGGCCGGGAGATGAAGGCCGCGTGCCGGCGGCACGTCGGCGTGCCGGTCTGCGTCGGGATCGCACCCACGAAGACCCTTGCCAAGTTGTGCAACAAGTGGGCGAAGAACAACCCTGCCTTCAACGGTGTCTGCCGCTGGGAATCAGTGCCGGCAGCCCAGCGCGAAGCGCTGATGGCCAAGCTGTCCGTGATCGAAATCTGGGGCGTTGCCACCAGATTGACCAAGCGTCTGAACGCGATGGGGATCTTCTCAATCCTGGACCTGACCCGGGCGAACCCGGTCGCGATCCGGGACAAGTACTCCATCGTCATGATGCGCACCGTGCTGGAACTGCAGGGCACCCCGTGTATTCCGATGGAAGAGGAACGGATCGGCCGGGACCAGCTGATCTTCTCCCGGTCCTTCTCCACACCGATCACCACAACGGCAGGGTTGCGGCAGGTCATGAGCGTGTACGCGCAAATGGCCTCCGCACGTCTGGCTAAACACGGCCTGCAAGCGAAAGTGTTGACGGCGTTCGCGGCGACGTCGCACTTCAACCCAAACGAAAAGTCCTTCCCCTCGGTCTGCCTGGCGCTGCCGATGCCCACCGCTGACCCGGTGTTGCTGACGAAGGCCGCCCACGCGCTGCTCCCCCAGGTCTACGAGGGCGTGAAGTATGTCCGGGCCGGGATCATGGTCACCGACCTGCGCCCGTCCGGGAACCAGAAACCCTTGGAACTGTTCGAGAACCCGCACGAAGAACGCGGCATTGGGATCCTGCTCGAAGACGTAGCCAAACGGTACGGCCGCGGCTCCATCGGGCTCGGTCATGCCGGGATCAAAGGCGGGCCGGACTGGTCTATGAAACGCGACATGCTCTCCCCCAGGTACACCACCCACTGGGACGAACTCCCCCTCGTCAAGGCCGCCTGACCGGCGCCAAGGTAAGAAAGGAAACCGCAATGACCATTGCACCCGAATCACCCACGACCCCCCAAGACGTCGATGTCCGGTTCAGCCCCGACGGCACACCGTTGGCGATCCGCCACGACGGCCGGATCTGGATGGTCGATCCCGACGTCCACACCGCTCACTGGTTCACCAGGGACGCATGGTGGGAAACCCGGACCCGGGCAGCGGTCGGCACCGGCGATCTGGTCAGCGTCGAACACTGGCAACTCCAAGCCAAATTACCGTCATCCAATGCCGAACTGCGCACGTTCACGCTGCGGCGGGAGCCGCTGGCTACCGTGTGGCAGCTGGAATCCATCAGCTAGTGCCGGCTGATCTGTACCGCTCCCATGTCCCTGAACAGCTGTGGGAGCGGATCCGCAATGAGTTCCACCTTCCCAGCCTGGAACAGGTCCGGGAACGGTTCTCTGCCGTGCATGAGGATCCCGAGCCGGTCATGCGGGAGCTGGTTAGGGTCTTCCTGGACGGTGGGACGTATTGCCCTGGTTATCAGTTCCGGCCCGATCTGACCCTGGACCCGGTGGTGCTGGAACTCTTCAAACGGGCCATGGAGCTACGGATCCCACACAATTACTTCGCGCTCTGGATGATGGTCCCCTCTCCCGCCCTGCAGGGATCACGACCCGTGGACCTCCGACGCAGCGACAGGACGCCGGCCCTGCTCGTTGGGCTCGAACGGACCTTCCAAGGCAAGGCGGCCTAAAATATGGGAGTGAAAGTAACCCTGACAGTAGAGGCCGGCACCGGCGAAGTAAGCCATGTCGACGCCGAAGGCGAGACGTACGAGAACGCCAAAGCGGCCGCCGAAACACTGATCCCGGAAGGCTCCAAAGTCATTGCCATCCGCACCAACTAACAGACGCTCGTACGTGGAATCGGCGCACCAAATAGCCGCCTACGTTCAGCGCACTGGCGGCCTTCCTACCTCCGATGGTCAGAGTGGAAGTGAGGCTGAACGCCTCGCCGGAGCTCTCGTTGCTCTACGACATCAGAAGCGGCGCGGCCTCCTCGCAAAAGAAGCCAGCGAAGCACTCGACGCGGCGTTTCCTGGGTGGCTGGACGGGATCGCGCTCAACGTCGAACGTCACTGGCAAAAAAGGGCCACTGAGTTCATCGAGTGGGTGCAAGACAACGACAGACGCCCGCACCGTAACGCCGCTGACCCCGCCGAACGTGCCCTCGCGGCATGGGTCGCAAGGCAAAGAATGCACGCAAAGCAGGGCCAATACCCGTCCCGTATCAAGGAGCTGAACAAACGCATGCCCGGATGGGACCGAACACCCTATCTCCGGAAGGGCCGGGGCAGGGCTATTTATCAGCCCAGCGTTCGTGGGCGGCTTGGCGGCTGATCCCAGCCGCCCGGCCAATATCCGTCCAGGAAGCGCCGACGGCTTTCGCAGCCGCGACGGTCCTATCCAGGCGATGCCCGGCCTGGCGGTGCTCCCTCGCAGCGGCCTCCACACCAAGGATCGCTTCAGACGGGGCAATGTGGGCAAGCCATTCCTCGTGAACAGCATCTTCCACGAGGCTAGAGACGAAGGCTGCTTCCCCTGGTGCAAGGTATTCCCTGCGCGCCTCAAAATTAGCTTCTGCAGGTGTGAGAACTCGTTGCCATAGTTCTCCGCGCCAGCCGCATTCGCAGGCTCCGCGCCAGTTCATAATCTTGTCGTCAGGAATGAGGTCCTGGTCGGGCGCGAAGTCCCCTCCTGATGGATAGTCCCCGGTGATCCCAAGGAACAGCATTCCCTCCCTGGTCGAAGTCGACGAGAGCCTGCCGTCCGGCGCAACCGACGCTACCCAGCCCTCGTGCTTGTAGTCGTTCGAGATCCAGCCCATGGCATCATGCCTTCCTGTCAGGGTTTCCTGACAGGAAGTCTCTCAGGAGCTTCTGACAATAACCAGAGCCGCGAAAAAGCAGAGCATGCCCGGAGAGGGTTCGAGCCTGCCGGGGTTTAGTGTTTGGTGTCCTTGGCTGGTGACTCGTTCTTGGATCCCGAGTCGCTGTCGCTGAACTTGCCGTCCTTGTTCTGGATCCGCACTTCGCCGTGTCCCCGGCCGGTGTTCTCCACGATTTCCTTGGCCCGCTTCTCAGCGGCCTTTTTCGTGGGTTCATGGGCGGAGACGCGTTTGGCGTCTTCTTTCTTTACGTCCCAGCCGCCGCGATCGTTGTTGGGGACTACGTACCGGTCGTTGTCGTTGCCTCTGGCCATATCGATTCGCTCCTTGCCGACGTGAACTGATTTTGAGCCCAGCCTAACGGCCAATGGTTGCACTGCCCCTTTATATGTGCCCGCTGAGTGGCAATCGTGACGGGAAAATTGAAAGATTTTTTTGGCGGTCGGGGTCCGTCACTCCGCGGGTTCAATCAGCTCGGGTCCGTTGTTCCGGACGCTGTTGGCGCGGGTGCTGACAATCCGCGGGGTCAGGGTCGGTTCCGGCAAGGAATCCAGCAGGTGTTGGACGTCGGCTTTGTCGGTCAGGTCCGGGTCGAGCCATTCCGCGAAGCGCTCCTGCGGAATGATGACCGGAGAGCGATCGTGCACGTGTCCCAACGCGTCCTGGGTGGTTGTGGTCAGGACTGTGCAGGTCAGCAGCCACCGTTCAGGATCGTCCTCGGGCAGCTCAGGATCGGGCCAGAACTCATACAGCCCGGCGAAGCCCAACAATGGTTCCTTCTCGGAGAACAGATAGTTCGGGATCTTCTTCCCGTCCTCGGTCTTCTGCCATTCGTAGTAGCCCTCGGCCGGAACGATAGCCCTGCGCTTGACCGCAGCAGAACGGAACGACGGCTTCTCCAGGATGCTCTCGCTGCGAGCATTTATCAGCTTGGAGCCAATCTTGGTGTCCTTTGCCCAGGACGGAACCAGACCCCACTTTGCTATCAGGAGGCGCCGGTCAAGGGTTCCCTCGTCCAGGCGCTCGGCCACGATCGGCACGTTCTGCGTCGGGGCGACGTTCCAGCTCGGCCCAGGAGGGCTGCCTTCAACTTCCTTGGCCTCGAAATGGCTCAGAAGATCGCTTGTTGCCTTGGACATCACGTATCTGCCGCACATGAGCCCATTCTCCACTTGATTGCCCATGTCGCCTCGTGCCGGGTCGCCTCAAGATCCTCAGGAGTCCTGGGAGCGGCATCGCCAGGGCTCGCAACCTACTGACGATGCCGAGCTCACTTGGCTAGGGAACTGCCAGCGCACGCTCGACATCTCCCATGCAATCCCACACTTCTTCCATGGCTGCATGCAGTTTCGCACCCATCACGTCCAATTCCTCTGGACTGTGGACTACGGCGTCCAGCAGGCCCTTAGCATTCAGCCGGCGGCTGTAGAACGCTGTTGTGCCTGGGGTCAGCGATCCTCCCACTGGCGCATGAAGGATCCTATTCCGCTGATCCAACGCCTGTTTTGCAGTCGACAGAACTTTCACGACCCGCTCCTGCAATTCCGGCGACAGGGGTGAGTAGACGGAGAGAGCGATCTTTTTTGATGTCTGGATCAGTTGCGATGCCGTCATGCCTTCCGTCAGAGTCGATCCCACACCTGCCCTGCCGTTGATAAGAGCCGAGCAAAAATGGGCCAAGGTCTGTTCCAGCCACGCAGCCCAAATCGCAATGCGGCCCACGGCAGCTTCACCCTCGATCGACATGGAGGTGTACGTCCGGTAATCAGGCAACACAGCATCTTCAATAGCTTCTTGGTCCATGGGCACCAATCGTACTTAGCTTGGGACAGGCGCTCCGTGCTGTCAGCCGACGTCCCGTTTCCTTGAAACTGGAACCCCGCGGGCGTGGGATATGGTCTCTTGAATGGTGTCTCGCGAAGTAATTGTGGTCGGAGCCGGCATTGTCGGATCGTCAATTGCCTATCAACTGGCCGCCGCCGGAGCCGGGGTCACCCTCATCGATGCTGCTTTGCCCGGTAGCGGTGCTACTAAACACTCGTTTGCCTGGATCGGCAGGTCACCTCAGGACAGTAGCCCCGAGGAGAAACTGCGTTCGCAAGGTCGCGACCACTGGCACCGGCTTGCACAAGAAGTACCAGAGCTTGAGGTGCATTGGACCGGCGCTTTGGTATGGGGTGAGTACTTTTCCCACGACGGCGCACCCCAGACCGACCGAGCAGAAGTTATCGAACCAAACCTGGTGATGCCACCGAACCGGAGTGAGCAGAGGGCCGACGACGGCTGGTTGGATCCGGTTCGAGCCACCGAAAGCTTGGTCCGCGCCGCTCAACGATATGGCGCCTCGACTCGCTTCGGGAGCCCGGTCTCCCGCTTAGCCCGCAGTGAGGAGGGGACAGTCATCGGAGTGGAACTCGGTACCGAAGTCCTACCCGCCTCAACGGTGGTCGTGGCAGCCGGGACCGGATCAACGGCCCTTTGCGCGACGGCCAACGTTGACCTGCCGATGGTGTCCAGCCCATCCGTGATGGTCCAACTCCATGCTCCGCCCGGAATCGTCCAAGGAATCATCGCCAATGATCATTTCGAAGCCCGCCAGAGCACTGACGGAACCACGCTCATGCCTGTGGAGTACAACGGGGAGACTTCAACAGAAGACCTGGGGCATACCGGCGAGGAAGCACTTCGCGTCTTCCAGAAATCCTTCCGTGGCTCTTCAGAGGCGAGTCTAAAAAGCGTCGAGATCGGGTGGCGCCCGATGCCGGCCAATGGTGAATCGACAGTTGGCTATTCCAGTGTCCCAGGTCTCTATATCGCGGTGGCCCATCCAGGAATCATGCTGGGCTCAGTGATCGGACACACCGCTGCCGAAGAGATTCTGCGCGCTTAGCCGTTCCACTTCCTTCGAACCGGAACACCTCTGGCGGGACACTCCCCCAGCGTTCGGAATCAGTCCTTTTCAGAAGCTGACTGCGCGGAATGTCAGAAGTCGTCTGCACGGTCCTCTGCAGGGGCCACCGGGAAGCACGAAAATGGGTTCGTTGCGCGGGTCTCCCAGCTCGGTGACAGCGAAGGGCAAGTCCAGATCATCGACGCGCATAATCCCTACCGTCCCATCCCTTCCACCGTCTTCTCCTGGCCGGCCTTACGTCCCACCGGGGTGTGTACGTCGTATGTTGCCCGCAGTAGTCCGTCGTCGTGGGTCGAATGGTGGCCGCGGAGGGTCAACAGCACATCATTGTCGAGGTCCCCGAAAAGGCGGCGCCCACGGCCCAGGAGCACCGGCGCGATTGAGACAGTGATTTCGTCGATGAGCCCTGCGGCCAGGAACGCTTGAATGGTGCGACCACCATCGACGTAGACCCGGGCCGCCCTTTCGGCTTCGAGCAGTTGATGTGCCTCGTGGACTGAGCGGACGACGGGTGTCTTGTCGTTACGGGGGGAGGGAGGTGCTGAGCACAATGACGCGTTTGCCTTCGAAAGGCCATGTATCGAAGCCAAGAACGGTCTGGTAGGTCGAACGGCCCATGATGAGCGTGTCAACGGTGGGATAGAACGCCTCCCACTCAAGGGCCGGATGTGCGGTGGAGCCGGTGACATGTGGACGAGGCGATGGGTTGGTGAGCCAGGCGAGGTCGCCATCCGGCCTTGCGATGTAACCGTCCAGGCTTGTGCCGATAAAAACGCATCCGCGCCAAGTGCGATCAGTAATCATGTCCAGCCTTTCAAAAGGGCATCAAGGGTCTGCGTAGGGGTAGTCGGATCCAGGCCAACGGCACGGCGGTAAAGGCTGCCATGAAGCGCGTCGAGCAGCGTCAAGGATGCTGACCGGGGGTCAATGTCGTCTCGGAGTGACAGGCATGCCAGGAGAGCACCGAAGTAGTGCGCCTGCTTGCGCCAGCCCTCTCGGAGCATCTCAGCGGAGGCAGGTGACCAGAGATCACGCATAAGCTCCCCGAGGCCGAAGACCGCTGACGCGGACGTGGGTGCGGCGAAATTCTCCTCAAGGTATCCGCGCAGCTCGGTCAGCGCATCTACCGTTCCCGATGGCGAATCCGGAATTCGGTCGACCCATCTTCGGCCAAGTGCGAGCAGTAAACCCTCTTTGGAACCGAATCGCTTAATCAGCCCAGCGGGACTAATGCCCGCAGCAGGAGCGACATCATGAAGACCCCAAGGGCCCATCGAAGAACGCTGGAAGATGACTGCATCGATACGGTCGAGCAACTCCACATCAGAGGCACGCTGAGGTCTACTCACACAATTAGTAAATCATAGTTAACTAACTTGTTGGTTTGCCGTGAGTACCACAACTACCTCCCTAGGTCCCCCACCGAAACTCCTACGGCTTCGCTTTGACGAGAGTGCTGCGCTTACCGTCCAGCTCCGCAGGTCGACGGCAATGGTGTCCCACTTCCTTAGAAGTGGAACACCACTGGAGGGATACTGCCCGGGATCTGATGGGATCAGCTAGTGCAGAGTAGCCTGGACCCGATATTCACGTCCTTTGACCAGTAAGGCATCAAGCACAACGGGCTATCAACAGACACCAATCAAGAGTGCTCTCATCCAATGCGTAGGCCGCGATCGGCACGTTCTGGGTCGAGAGGCATTCCATCTCGGCCCTGCGATCGCCCTTAATCTCCTTGGCCTCAAAGTTACTCAAAAGATCGCTTGCGTCTCTGAACATCACGTTCTGCCGCACATGGGCCCCTACTGCCCTGTGGTCTGACCTACCAACTTCCGTCATCTGCCGCCAGTGCCAGGGCCCTGGCGTGAGAAGATCTCGAACATGGCCGCCCGGACTCCAAGACTCGTCGTGGATAGATTCTCTACAGTCTTTCGACACTTCATCGAAACTACTTTGCTGTTGCCCCTGCTGGTGTTTGGGGTGACTTTAATCGCGGAAACCTTCAGCAGGCCTGACGGCGTTCAGGGTGCTGATTTGATCAACGCCTTCATAACGCCTTGGGTGGATGCACTATTTACGTGGTTCGTGTGGAAGGAGCCGGCCATAGTCCTGGCTGTGGTTGTTCCTCTAGCCATTGCTCTACAGGTCGCCGTGCACGGCCTCAGGGCAGAGATCTCTTTGCAGTCGCGCGCAGTACAACCGCCCCGCGTACGTGAGGAGGAAATGCGCAGAGTAAAGGTGTTTTCGCATATCTCAACTCTTGCGGCGTCTGTCATTACTGTGTTCACTGCAGTCACCCTGCTGGACGCGCTGGTCGCCAGGTCGGGAGTCGCTGATGCTTCCATGACGCTAACCGTCGCACTCTGTGGGTCAGTGACAGCCGCCCTGTGTTTAGATGCGTCGCGCGTGGCCACCACACAAGACTTAGAACAGAGACTAATAAAGGCCGGGGCATTACAGCAACACTGGAAGAAACGCCTGCGTCCACTGAGACGCGACATACAGTCCCGCAAATTCGTGTGGTGGACCTCAGGCGCCCTCTGCATACTCGTGCTCGTCCTGCCAGCAGCATTACTTGAGTACAACCGCGCTGACACGTCGCTACCGGAATTTGCTGCAAGAGTCGGACTCGTCCTCGGCATCGCTGTCTTCTTCGCGATGTGTCTAGGTCTTAACTTTATGGTGTTCTTGATCTTGACGATCCCTCCCAAACTTCGACGAGGCTGGAAAGTTCTAGCTCTAGTGCTTCTGGGAGTGCCGTCATGTCTTCTTGTGATCCCGGCTGTCTTGGGTGTGAATGGGCACGACCCGTTCTCCGCATACGCGGCTGGCTTCCTCCCGATGGTTGCCTTCTTGTCAATGCTCATCGCTTTCGTACAAGCCACGAGGAACACCACATCGTGGATCACAATTGCCAACTTTGGATTTCATGGTCTGCTCCGTTTCTGGGCAGTGGTTGTCCTCCTCCGGCTGTTCAGGTCATCAAACGATCAGGTGTCCTGGTTGAAGCATGCACTGCACGAGCCGCCCCCAGCTGAACCGTTGCATCTGACGGACACGGCCCGCCGGCCTAAAACCTTGGGCGTCTACAACCGCGTGTCTGGTTTCCTGGCTGGTCTGGTACGCCGATAGAACGCGACGGACATGTAAAGCCGGAGTTCTGGGCGGCAGAAATAATCAACCCAATTCCACCCCCTTTACGCCCTCAATCATCGGAGTGACTTCATGCATTGCACGGTAAGGCAGAGAGGGACCCGCTGGGTGCGATAGCCAAAGCAGCAGTGTTCCATTTCCTTGGAAGTGGGACCTCATTGACACGCACACTCCCCCAACGCGGATTTGATTGTCAGCCAGGGTGTCTCTGCTACCGCACACACCGGTGCCCGTAAGGGGATCCCCATACGGGAAGCGCCAGATGAACAGAACTCTTGCTACGGTAACGGCATCATGAGCGTTTCAGAACGACTCCAGCAAGCAGCCGATCGGTTCCTGGGCGGCGACGAGTCCGTGCGTGCTGCACAGGCGTTGGAAGGAGTTCTTATCGAGGAGTATCTCGGCGACGACCGGATGGAAGAGTTGCTCTACGTTCTTTCGCTGTATTCGCCTGGAGGCGGGGTGCCGCACTCCGAGGCATCAGACGTTCGTCCTCTGGTTCTTTCAACACTCGAAAGTCTGGCCTAAAAGGGTTGATCTCAGGCGACCGTGGGGGCACGATAAGGGATCCTTTGCCGGGCGTGTGTCTGCGGTTGTTGGCGGCTCGTGAAGTCCCGGTCTGAAGCGTCATTCACCGATTTCGATTCCGCTTATCCGCGTCCCCGGAGCGAGATTCGTTGTAGCGAGACGAAGCTGGGCCATCAGTGACCAATAGACTTCCATATCGCTGAGCTCGAGGTTATGGACGTAGTCCTCGCCGCCTAGAAAAAGGGGTACTTTGTAGCCGACACACTGATCGAAAGCCAGGTCTGCAGGGTTCTCGGACTTCCATTCATTGAAGAAGCTCACACAGAGACTTGGTTCCGGATCCCGAACCAGCTCGTCGTCGTGATAGGTCGAGAACTTCCTTGGGATCTCCAACGCTTCACCGGTACCCGGTTCCAGAAGAAGAATCTCGGGATCAACGTCACCGCTTCGCAGGTCAAGGACAAACTGACGGCCCAACCAATCGAACCCAAAAGGAATCAGTGGAAAGCCGAACTCTGGATAAGCCTCGGCGACCATTGCCGACGCCTTGCGGAATGATTCCTTTGAATGCACCCGGTATAGACCGCCATTGAAGGTACACCCGCCATAGCGTCCGAATAAGTAGGCGACGTTATTCCCCACGGTCTCTGGTGATCCAGGGATTCCATCCGTGACGTCGAACCTCGTACCAAAGATCTCAAGCATGGCCACCATCATGCCTCACAAATTCAGCTGGACGGTCAAACACCGATCCTTCTACGTAGCTCGCGACGGGTCTCACGCGGGCGCACTGGGCGACCTTGTAGACGTTCTTGTCACGGAATCGCTCGCTACTTCGATGGATCGCCTTTCAAGGATCCGAACGTCCTGGCTTGTGGCGCTGATCCAAGCTATTGAGTCGCTTCCTCTCCAATCGACCGATGCGCGCCGCGATGCAGTCGAGTCCGCCATTGACGTTGCACTTACGCCTCCGGCCGCACCCTTGGACCGGCGCCCGTTAGCCGGTCCCCCACCGGCCGCAGCTACCGTGTATGCACGTCCTCACCGTTCCAGCGCTACGGGATTCCCGTAAGACCCGCCCGCAAAATGCCCGGTGAAGGTGCCCTAAACGCTACACGTATACGTGTCCCACTTCCTTGGATGTGGCATAGCAAGGGTGGGATTGGCTGGTCTAACGCGTTTCTATGTTTAGGACGTTGTCGGGTATGGCTGTTGCGATAGCGTTCCAAGCAAGTTCACGCGTGGGTTCGTCCAAGTACCACGCGTAGGTTCCAACTGCCAGATCCATCAAATGTCTTTTCGCGGCTGAGTCGTTCCGTGAGATGAACGCGTTGAGGAACCTCAACTGTTCGGGCCTGATGCGTTGCGTTTCAGCCCACTCGACAAAGTTCTGCTTACGTCGTTCATCCACTGGCCCTCCCGTGGCCACGGCTTCGATGATCCAGAACTCGGCTGGCCGGTGACCCATGTCCACGATCAAGGCGTCAGGAAGCAGGTCCGAGACGTTAATGTTGATACCGACTGCGGACAGACGCCGGTCATCTACGTAGGCTTTTTTGTCTCCGGGTTCACTGATAGTTAACACAGCCGGTTCCTGGAGCCGTTGTTCAGCCCAAACCTCAATCACGCCTTTGAGAATGAGCGATGACTCCCCTGGCGACAACTGCCGTACTTCGCCGCTAGGGAGGACGACGGAAATACTTGACGCCGTGCTCTTTCGTTCGCGGGCTATTACCGCTCGGAGCCGTTGCTCGGGGTCCATTGCTGTGTTGGTCCACGCGTCGATGGCTTCCCTGAGAGCGTCTCCTTGCAGGGCGGGGTTGAAGAGCTCGGCGAAACTCCTGCGCATTATCCAACGTGGGGAGTTTGCGTTGGTCTTAGCCCCGACGCTCTCGCTCATCGCGCCGTACTGTGCGCCGATGATGAAGATGCCTTTCCTCACTGTCTCCCGGCTGTTCGTGGCGTACCACTGCTCTGTTTCAACGCCCCATTCTCGCTGTAGAGCTGTAACTGATGCCTGGCCTATCAAGTGAGCCTGGTACCAGGCTCGTCGTTTCTCTTCGTCCTCGATGGCGATCAGATCTGCGTTCATCCACAAGCTGGAGGTGGGTCGTGCATATGAGAGGCTTTCATCCAGCTCCGCGTCATCGCTAGGCATGACACAGCCTGCCCAAATCAGTCCCGCTACGGTCGCGGCTGAGATCGGGCTGGAAAGCGTGGTCTTAAATCCCGTTGGGAAGATGAGTGCCAGTCTCTCTTGGCACATCTCGCGGGTGACTACTGGCAGAAGGTCGGACAACGTTGGCTCCAAGGGTGTATGCCTCTGCGACGGCGCGTTCAAGTTCCTCGCCGGCAAGGTTCTCCCATGAGGCCAGGACAGAAGCCTCGGGAAGGGGAAGGGAATCGATCTCATATGAGCTGACAGCCACGGATCCGGAAATGCAACGCATCAATCGGTCCATAGTTTGTGTTTGAAGTACCCGGGCCAGCGTGGGTCGGGAAATCAGAGGTTTCGGGACGGTGGGCCGAAGGACGTTTAAGTGGTTCTCGATGACAACCCTGCCCCCGAAGTCGCGCAGGGCTCCAGCGTCCAGATCTGCAGCCACGAGCCGGCGGGTCTGTTCCGGGGCGGTAGTGCGCTGTACCAAGACGGCAGGCTCATCAAGCACCATGACTTCGGGATCGGATGTGCCCGTCAGAGCCAGAAAGCGCATGGAATCGCGCGATTTGTCTCTGTGAACTCGGCCGCCGTCCACGTCCGCGCCCCATAAAACGGGAATTCGATCCCTGGCTTGCCTCGGATACAGATCTGCTTTACGGCGGTTCCACACCAATGGGCCGGTGGAGGCATGCCAGCCCGCACTTTCCAGCGTCGTGGACATCCGCCCGGCCGCGGCTGCAATCGCGGCATCGCGGGCTTCTCGAGGCAGGAGCCAAGGGCCGTCGCCTCGGGGTGTCGGGATCTGAGCAACTTCTTCAACACGCCCATTTGAGCGGGTCACAGTCACTTTGCGTGTGCCCTTATGCCGAAAGGTAACAAGGCACGTTTCCTGGAGGACTCCAGCGAAGACGCCGTTGCGCCCCTCGACAAAGTTCATCAAGTGCATCGGCATGGTTGACGCCAGGTGTCCCCGCAGTTTGTGGAAGTATCTACCCGCAGTGAAGGAAGTGGGAACCAAACAGGCTAAAACCCCACCCTTGCGGGTGTTGTCCGCACCGGAGGCCATGAACATCCCGTAGATGTTGGCGTGTCCATAAAGTACGTGAGCGAAAGCAGTCCTCTGATCTGTGGCAAGCCGCAGTCTCCCGTACGGAGGATTCATGATCGTGACAAGGGCCTTTTCTCGCCCTACGGCTAAGCCATCGCCTGCTTCTGCCAGCACTGGGATTGGCCGGCGTCGCGCCTCAGGGACTTTCGCCAAAGTGTGCAGCGCCTCAGCTCCCAGAAGGACGTTAGTAAGCCAAGCCGACCAGGGATCCATGTCAATGCCCTGGATCAGGGCTGGCAGTCCGCGGATGGTGATAGCTGGGTCGTCCTTGGATGTTGCGCGGAGGTGTTCGCGCAACGGCGCCAAGAGGAGTGCGCCTGCTCCACAGGCTGGATCTCGAACAAGGCCACTTAAGCGACGATCCCGCCCCCGTGTGTAGCCCAAAGTCGCCCTGGTCATTTCCCATAGGCGGTCGCTCAGAACGGCAGGCGTGTAATGCTTTCCTTCTTTGGATCGCTCCGCGCTGGGAAGTGAGCCAACGTACATAGCGCCGAGCATCTCGGGCGTGGTCGTAGCGCCCACACTCGTGCTCTGCTCTACGCCGCTGACGGAAGCTGGCGGTTGGGCTACCAACGCGAAAGAGACATCCGCCCAGCGCCCCGACAGCCCGGCTTGATCGGCCCTAAGCGCCCACCAACTATCTACCGACGCAAGGAGGGCCTGAGTTTCCGACGACAGACTACTGAAAGCATCTGCTCTCAGATCGACTGCTGCGTGGGTGGACACGGATCTCCTGCTTCTCGGTTCTAGGCTTCGGACGCAAGCAGTGAATGGGCTCGCTTCCCTGCATAGACTATCGGCAGCACTAGGATTTCGCTGATTTTGCGGACCTCTTGGTGTGCGCCGATGCCGGGCTTAGAACGAGGCCATTGACTAGGTTCTAAGCATCGCTGGAGGCACCGACACTTTCCGCAGCGTTTGGCCTGCAGCGCCCGCGATGACAGCCAGCAAACCCCACTGCGGTGAATTATTTACATGGCGGCGTTGCTCAGGGTCGAGGGGACTACAGCTGCGGTGGGACCTCTTGTTCTTCTTCGTAATCTGTAATGCGGACCGCGTCGAGACCAGCTTGTCGAGCCCGGTAAATCATGCCGTAATCCGTGGTGACTATTTTTACGTGCTTCGCGTATGGGCGGATAGCGGCAGCCCTGTCAATAATCTCTAGGTCGGCGTCTTGGATGGATGGTTGGGACAAAGACTGTTCAAGAACAGTTAGGTAGATGTTTGAGGACGGTGATTGATTGGCAATAACCTGTTCTTTTAGCAGTTTCCGCTGACCAGGGGCGGTAGCCTGCGCCTCTAGATATTTGAGTGCCAGTGCGGCACGACGCCGGATAGGTAGGCCGCCCTTGGGAGGATTCGCACGGTTGCGCTTATGCCCGTCGAGCTCATCGACAACCTTCATAGGAACGGCAACCACCAGGGGAACACTGGCACGCTCATCCAGCACCTGGTTTAGGTCAACCTGGAGCGGGTCCTGATAGTACTTCAGCCACACGTTGGTATCGAGCACGACAGCTACGGCACTACCTTGTTCCCATTTCCGCTCCTCTGCGGAGATACGCTCTTCGGCAGCCTTCAAACGCTGGATACATTGTCCAAGTTCACCATCTACTAGCCGACCTAGCGTCAGAGTCGACACGCTGGAAGGATCGAGGGACAGCAGCATCGAGTAGAGCTTCGTCGCCACGAGTCGCTCAATCTCATCATTGCTGAGCGCACTAGAGAGCGCGTAGATCTGGTCACCAGCCCATTCCAAGTAGCGATGGTAACGGTCATTTGAGTACCCACCGGCACCCCTGGCGTTCTCGGCTTCATTCACTGCCCGGGAGAGACTGCCAAGCGCCGCCTTAGGAGACGCACCAACGGCCAACTTGATCAAAAGAGAGTCCTTACCTTCGCTATGGTCAATCGGTTCACGCAGCCAGAGTGGTTCTCCCCCGCACGTACGGTTTAAAACACCCTAGCTACCCCGGCGTACGCATCATCAATTGAACGACTAGCGATGACCGACAAGTCATCTTCTCGTAGGCGAGTGACGCGGCCCGAGCCTCCTCCCCCAGCTGGTGGCGGTTTCTTGCGAAGCTCTCCGTATGAGTACCAAGAAGAAGTCCCCTAAGCCGGCCAACCGAACCGGCATCACCGAGAAGGATCCTGGGTACGCGATTTATCGGAGCCTCACGCGCATGGTGAATCAAGCCCCTAAGCCTCAACCGCTATGGCTCGACAATGAGTCCGGACAGGAACAAAGGAGGGCAGCCGCGCCGGCTCTAGCCTGGGGCTGGCTCCAGCGGGCAGTTCGCAACGGCGAGGCAGCGATCAAACTTGAGAAGAGTGGTTACGGGTCAGAAACCGCCCCCCCTTCTTCGATCAGCTCTCGAACACGCGATGCGCCTTATCTGGGCAGACGCAGGCGAAGGAAAGTTCGTGGAGACAGCCATGCTGGCTAAGAAGGCGACGAGTAAGAGACTCCTCGACGCCCAACATGAGGGCTGGCGGTTTGAGGCAGTTATGGCAGACCAGCTACAGCAGTACGCCGACACCGCGACGGACGAGTTCAAGGAGATGGAGACTTTCGTCCATCTGAAGCACGCAATGGACGGCAGCACAGAGGAAATCAAGGATCGGCTCAAGAGCATGTATCTGGCGTGGCTCGTTTACACCCCGGCCAGCCATCCGTCGATCGACTCCGCCGAGCCGTACATAGATAGGAAACTTGGCAGCAACTACATAGCGCTGCTCTCTGTCCCTCTCCCCCGCCCCGCAACGGACTCCGCGGCGGTGGCCAGCTTAGCCCTCATCGGCGCCGCATACGGGTACTCGCGCGTGACCGGACTCGAGACCTACTTCGCGCCGGCCTTGCAAGAAATCTTAGAACAGCATGTCAGGTACTTCACTGACCTCCCTTAGAGGTCGTTCCTCGCTCAGGACGTTCATTCCCTTAGAACCGGTACGCTCCCCTGTGGAATTGATCGCCATGTAGTGACGATTTGCGTGCCCCCGGTGGCCGGCCTCCAAGTAACATTTCCGTCCCGGATGTTGTCCCAAATGCTCTGCCGTGGACAGCAGTCACAAAAACAACTTCCGGGACAGCTAGCTCTGTGGCCTCAAGAGCCCATCCATTAGCGAGACTTGTTTCGTCGAACTTAACCAAAGGGGTTCGATGCCCCGAGCCTGCTGCTGGCGGAGGAGGTACGCCGTGCACAATGTCAGGCCCCCATGCCTATACTCCGGAGATGACTAAAGAGGATGAAACCAAACCCCGAGTGGCAATGCTCGTCACTGATTTGGACAACACATTGTGGGACTGGTTCCATGCTTGGCATGCCTCGTTTGACGCCCTTCTCGAGGGCCTGGTTGCAGCGACGGGCATCGACCGCGCCACGCTGGAAGAAGAAGCTCAAGCGATCCACAGGCGGCGGGGAACAACGGAATACTCATGGTTGGTCGATGAGCTTCCATGCCTACGCAAAGTCGCCGGCAAAGTAGGTCCGAGACAGGCATTCGACGATGCACTTCACCGCCAGAACAGTGCCCGCATCAAGGAGACTGCTCTGTATCCGGGTGTTATCGAAACTCTCACAGCGCTCCGCAGAACAGGGGTACCTGTAGTGGGCTATACGGAATCGCCCAGGTTCTGGACGGAATGGCGGTTGCGGACTCTCAAGCTTGACGGGCTATTGGAGGCCGTTTGGTCTCCCCGAGACCACGACAGTCCAAAGGGTCTAGACCCAGTTAGTCTTCGCCGCTACTCCGCTGAGAATTACGGACTCGCTCAGACAAAGCATGAGAATGTAGGGGAAGGTGCAATAAAGCCAAATCCACACGTATTACGGGAGATCTTGGCTCCTTACGGCGTGCCCTACGCGGAAGTTGCCTACATCGGGGACAGCCTTCACAAGGACATCGCCATGGCTCAGGAAGTGGGAGTCATCGATGTACATGCGCAATACGGCGTATCCCACGAAAAGCCGGCATACGAGCAACTACGCCGCGTTTCACATTGGACGCAGGCTGACATCGAGCGTGAGAAACTTTCTTTGCCCGCAGTTACGCCGATCCCCTCGTTCTCCCTTTCGGAAGGCTTCAATGAACTTCTTGAAATTTTCGACTTCCACTCCGTCGGAGCCATCAGCTAGCCACATTGTCGATGGTTATGTTGACGCATGGAAGAAGACCATCGAGGTTCAGCAGCACTTCAATGACCTGAGTTGGAGAATCAGAGCTCTGTGGTTGACCGCTCTGACGTTCGCATTGGGCGCAACCTTTATCGCTTTCAAAGACGGAAGAAGCGTGGAATTGCTCGGGGTGGGACAGAAGTCGCCCGCGGTCGTGGTACCTATCCTAGGTCTCCTGTTATGGCTAGCCTTCTGGTTTGTTGATCGTCAGTGGTATCACCGGCTCTTGGTTGGAGCGGTAAAGGAAGGACTGAACCTCGAAAAGAAGCTCCGGGATTTAGGTGTGGACGTGGCCCTGACCAAGACAATCGGTGACGAAAGCCCTTGGAACACGTGGCTAGGCAAGATGCACTCGGCGCACAAACTGAACTTCTTCTACGTGCTCGGAGGCTTGCCATTGGTTGTCAGCCTTCTCATCCTTATGCTGCAGCCGTAGTACGAACTAACCGAGGTAAACGTAACGTGCACCTCCATCAGTTACCTCTGGTTCTTAGCGACTGCAAACAGCGACGGAGTGCTCTAGAGTCCTGGAGCCAACTGTCGCCATGGTTGCGAGGAACAGCCCGAAACCAACCGATAGCCCGGCATGAGCTCAAGAAATTACGAGGGGCGTGATTCGCCGAGGTCAGTTTCGTTGTTCGGCATGGTCGTATTGATTGCGTTCCAGGCTAAGTCGCGGGTTGGCTCCCCAGCAGTTTCAGCCCGTCAAACTGACCCACGATCAATGACTACATTGCAGGCAACGCAGCGAGACACTCCTCTGTGCGGCGACTTATCGAAACAAGGGGCCAGGACTCCGAGCACGCCACGCTCAGTGGCAGTGAGTGTTCCTCTCCTTCTGTCGGGGGGCGGCATTTATGGTTATTTCATGACTGATTACATCTATGCCACTACGGGCCAGGCCGTTGGGTTCGTTCGCGGTCGCTATGTTCATGCTTTGAACGGTGCAGCTATAGGACAACTCAACGGAACTCACGTACACCGCCTCACTGGCCAGTACATCGGAGAGCTCTATAAGAGCCAAGTCGTGGACAAACACCTGGGCAATCTTGGAAACATCGGCAATCCAGGAAACCCAGGAAATCCTGGCAACCCGGGGAATCCCGGAAACCGTGGCAACCACGGCTGCCCCTACCCGGATGCCTTTGACAAGCTCCTCTAGCTACCCGCCGGCCCTACTATGGGTGTGCTACGGAACTGAAAGAGGGACGCCGTGAAGTGCTCAGACACGATTTATGGACGCACGAGGGATGAGTGGGAAGAGATTCGCGACGCCGCAGAGCGTTTCCTGATTTCTCTTGCCGAGACCGGTGGCATGACGAACTACAGCAGCTTAAACAGTGCGATTTCAGAGCAGACGGGATATCGCCCATTCGACTATCGGCAGGAGTCCGAGCGTGCAGCCATCGGACGACTGCTCGGGGAAATTTCAATCAAGACCAACGAGCAGCACGGCGTCATGCTCTCGGCTCTTGTCACGCACCAAGGATCAAATGACGAAGGCGCGGGTTTCTACAAGCTGGCGGCGGAACTTGGGAAGATGCCCAACAAGCCAACAAAAGACGAAAAACTCGTGGCATTCGTGCGCCTGACCCAGGAAGTGCACCAACAATACGCTCGCTTACGCTAGCCACGAGCCTCCGGCGCCAAGGGTCGGGGCAGACATTGCTGGATGGGAATCTCCATTCCGATTCCTTCATGCCAGCTTCCTTCAACGGCACCGCCTCAATCCCCCCGGCTTTGCTGTCGCTCCAAACACCGGTCAACACCCCTTTAGGAATTTGACCTAAGACGTCGCCTCGGCTTGGGTCCCCAAACCTCCCTTACCTTTCAGTGGCCACTAGCGCTTTTTGGTGTCGGTACAAAGTCGCCCGGCTCCACCCCACCAGCCCGGCTGCCTCCGCAGCTGTCTTACCCTTGGCCCGGGCATCCCGGACGATGGCAAGCTTGTCGGCTATGACTGCAGGGTCGACAACGGGCCGGCCGAACCTGGTCCCCGATGCCTTAGCAGCGGCGATGCCTGCATTTACTCGTTCTGTGATGAGCTCACGTTCGTACTCAGCCAACGTGGCGAGCATGTTCAGCATCAGCCGGCCACTGGTAGTCGCCGGATCAATACCATCAGAAATTGAACGGAGCTCCACTCCCCTACCCCGCAGCAAATTTACGGTGTTCAGCACATCAATCAGTGACCGGCCCAACCGGTCCACCCGCCACACCACGACAGTGTCCCCCGCCTCGGCATACTCGAGCAGCTTCCTCATTCCAGGCCGTTCGACCGCGGCCCTGCTGCCGGAGGTAACGTCTGAGAATATGTCACGTCGCTGCACACCTGCGGAAATGAGTGAATCCAGCTGCAGCTGCGCGTCTTGGGCCTTGGTGCTGACTCTGGTGTAACCAAGTAATCTCATGCGTCTCATTCTGCCTTGGAAACTCCCTCATTCCGCGCATGTAAGACACTTTTTGATGAGGCGACTTTGCGAGACAAGTGGAACCCTGGATTCAAAGGTGCTTCCCGAGTATTTTCCGGACAGGGGCAGGCGTCTTGGAAACCTTTACCTTTTGTAGACAACGATCTGCGGGCCTACACCGACCTGAAATCCCTCCGAAGGGCGTGAGCCACTTCGCATGCAGAAAGTAACGCCCGGGACACAGATCGCGATGCGGTCCCCCTCTTTTCAAGATACTCAGGTTCAGGCGCCTGACTTCATGTGCAGCCGGACTTCAATTGTCGACATTCGACTCCCGGCCGTGCGGGACCGGCGGTGGCCTACCGGCAATCGAGCATCCTTTGGCCGGCAGTGAACGCTATCGAAGTGATACTAAACAGCTAGCGTTCTCTACTCATAGCTGTCTCGCACCTGCTCAAGTCCAATCCGCAGAGCTCTCAGCGCCATCGGGTGCTTCTTTCGCCCCTCCAGGGTTGCCACCATTGACAGGAGCTCCACAAGATCCAGGTCATTGTCGAATCGGAGCAGCATCGTTTTCGGGCGCTCCTTATCCCGTATATCACTGAGCTCAGGCGTGAAACTTGGTCGAATAGGCGTGATGCGTTGGTCTCTGGCGACCGGAGCTGTCAGAAAAGGTTCAGCTGCGTTGCCAAACGCTTCTATCGCTTCCTCCCGCGCTTTCTCCGAAGCGGAACGTTTTTTGAGCGCCATTAGCCGATCAACTCCTCTACTAAACCGCGGATCTCTCGCGCAGCTTTGGGATTCTTCCATTCCACGACACCTAACCCCTCACCTACTACGTCGCGATAGGCCTTACGCTCGTACAGAACAGTCTGGAGTGGCTCGATGCTTGGGTAATCAGCAAGATACTCTCTTGCGTCAGCGCTCTCTGACTCAAAGGCATTTGTTGATACACGCGTCAGGGCTCCCCGAACACGTAGGGATGGATTGAAGTCGCGTGCTGTTTCGATTAGTCGGTCAACCGTCACCAGTGTGTCTAAGTCAAACTGACTGGACTGAGTCAAAATCAACAGCTGGTGCGCAGCCGTCATGGCCGTACGCATTTCTTTGCTATCTTTACCTGCGACATCGACCAAAACGATGTCGTAACTCGTGTCGAGCTCTCGCAACGTCTCGTGGAGACTGCCCAGCTTTTCGACGACAAAGATGCGAGGTTCGTGACCGGCCTCCTCGCGGTCAACGGCCCAGCGGGCAGTAGACCGCTGGCGGTCTCCGTCCACTACTGCTACACGCATCCCGCGTTTCGCGAGCTCCACGGCCATGTTAGTGACGACTGTGGACTTACCCACCCCGCCCTTTTCGCTTCCAACGACAATGATCATGACTTCCACGCTAGCTGAGAGAAGCTATCAAACCAGTACTGACACGCTAGTGCTTTGATATTACTTCCAAAGTGATATCAAAGCACTAGCAAAACGTAGTAGTTCAGCGCTCCTCCGATGGGCCCCACACCAAGGAAACACGAGGAAGAGCGGTATCAAACCAATACCACCGCGATAGCATTTCGATATCACTTTCGAAGTAGTATCAAACCGCTATCAGATCGGGATCGCGGGACCTCCTCCCGTCGCCCCGAACTGGCCGACCCTGGTATAGAACAGCTAGCACTTTGAAAGTGCTAGCAAAGCACTATCGAAAAGCTAGCTGTTCAGTACTCCTCCGATGGGCCCCACACCAAGGAAACACGAGGAAGAGCGGTATCAAACCAATACCACCGCGATAGCATTTCGATATCACTTTCGAAGTAGTATCAAACCGCTATCAGATCGGGATCGCGGGACCTCCTCCCGTCGCCCCGAACTGGCCGACCCTGGTATAGAACAGCTAGCACTTTGAAAGTGCTATCAAAGCACTATCGAAAAGCTAGTAGTTCAGTACTCCTCCGATGGGCCCCACACCAAGGAAACACGAGGAAGAGCGGTATCAAACCAATACCACCGCGATAGCATTTCCATATCACTTTCGAACTACTGTCAGGTTGGGGCCAGTAGTCGACGTGGCCAGGACCTCGTTCTGCACAAGCAAAGGTAGCGATGGGGGAGAGGGGCATGTACCCGCACCGACCTGATATCACTTCACTATTGAATTAGTATCAAACTGCTACCCGGTGGTGCGCCTTCAGTCCACAACTCCCGTTGAAGGTCCAGAAGCGGGTCCAAGGCCGGCAAGTACCCGGCTACACCGACCGAATAATTGCCCAACCCAAGACAGCCCTAAGAGCTGCTGCAGTAATCTGACGTCAGGATTTCCTGACATCATCTGAGGCAGACTCAAGCCGAAACCACGCCGGAACATAGAGGGGCGCAGACGTATGAACTGGGATATGCAGGATGGAATTCACGAAGGATGGCCAGGCGCCGTTGCTCCAGACGGACGCATCACAGGAGACATCAGAACGGGCAGCCCTTCGGTTCAAGGTATCTCGGGCAGTTTCCCACGACATCCAGTTCACGCTGACCAGGAGGTTATCTCAGATGACCGAGTTGTAGGCTGGCGTTCACTATGTGCCTGCGGCTGGTTCGGTCCCTTCTGGAAACGAGTTCCGACATCCTCGGAAGCTAGCCTTTCAAAGCGCCGTGCTTTTGTACCCCTTCTTGGTGTGGCAGTGCCATCCGTCACTGTTGAGGACACCATGCGCCTTGAGTGGAGAGCCCATGCAATTCCCGCTTCTGCAATTTCCGAACTGCAGGCCGCATTCCGAGTGTTGAAGAACGCAGAGGCACGCGTGAGCAGGGGAGTACAGTCAGCGCGATCTGCGGGCGTCTCATGGGCCCGAATCGGACACGCGCTAGAAGTCAGCAGACAATCAGCTCATGAGCGGTGGAAATCCTAACACCAGGCTCTTGAGAGACGGACCACGGCTAGAGCCATAGCTGTGCAGCGTGCCGAAACACGACGTACCTACTTGATACTGCCCAGTGTTCCTCTCCCTGCACACAAAAAGTCTGCGTGATTGTCGAGGGCAGCCAGCGTTCTTCCACTTCAGAGTCGCAAACGCCGGCTTCATCGACCTGCACCTGCAAGAACCGGTCCAGGCAAGCGTGCCAGGCTCGGCCTTCGCGACGGTTACGGCAGATCTAGCAAAGGTAGTCATCAAGAACTCCTGGACAGTCGGCTAAAAACTAGAGGATGTCACTCGCGACCCTCCATGCGCAGACTTTCCAGCTCCACCCAAGCAATAGAGCACGCGCTGAGGCTACTGCCGGTGTACGAGCAGTACCGGCGGGGTGGGGGAGTGCTTGCCCCTTCGGTGGCGTCATAGGCAACGCCGACTCAGTCACCCGTGGCCGGGAAGTCGTACGGATGACGGGTACCTTACTTCTACGCCAGGTGAGATCGCAGGTCAGCTACTCGTATTCCCGGAAACCTGGACCGAGCGATTCATAGCAGCATTCCAATGTGGCTTATGGCGCTATCTATGGCATGAAACTTGACGACTACGATGCCTTAGGAAGCCCCGTCTTTCTCAGTTGCCAGGATCATCCGGCAGCTGCTTACACCCCTCTAGTGAAGGCCATATCAGCTAGGGTCCACTCATCAGGAGGCCCCTCGAAGGCCTCCCAAGGGTAATCATCTGTGGGGGAGAGGAGCTCCGCTACTGTGTTCACATTCTTTGAAAGCCACTCCCTCCACACTATTCGTTCAATGCGGTATCTCTGGAGTTGGGCAGCTACAGCTTCCACCACACCAAAGCATTCTGCGAGCTCCTGCAGGGAGGTCGTAGCTACGATCACCCAGGACCGGGCGCCATTCCTTGAAATCATGTTCCATGCTGCCAGGACCTCGAGGCTTTCGCCAACGGCGGTTCTGGACAACCTTGTCTGAGCGACCAATTCCGTCGTTGTGAGCCCTGGCGTGCTCTCCAAGGCTTCGTAAACGAACGCCGCCGGCAAACCCAGCTCCCTGAAAACCGGCCTGAGCGAGTGAATCTTTCCCTTTCGCCAGGTTAGATCCTCTGCTGCTGAGCGAAGTCCTTCGGGGATCGTCAGCATGTAGAGATCACCCTTAGTTCCCTGGCCACGTTCTACCAACGTCACCAGCGGGTCATTCTCAGCACGCAAAGCCCGCAAGTGAGCGCCCACAGTTGTGTGATCCAGTCCAGTCGCCACGGCGATTGATCGATCACCAAACTCAACAAATCGAGACGCTGTCATGTGGGCGGCCGCGCCCAACGCTCTTAACACCATCCGACGTGCCAGGCCGCTACGGGAGCTGGCGTATGCAGGCTCTCTCAGGGACAGGGCGTTTCTCCAGGAGCGCAGGTAACGATGCTCGCTACTCGAATCTAGGTTCGAGGGTGTTCCTAGTAGGGGCTGTGTATTTGGCTGGCTTGTGGGGGATTTACGGGCATTGTTACTCCCCGTTCTTGAGCCATGGTTTTTTCGTAGGTAGTCGATCGCGTTGTTCCAGTCCCGCTTCAGGGAGGGGAGCCGGTGATGGGAGGCGTAGCGGGCGTAGAACGATGCGAGTCCGGGCCAGACACCCTGGAGGAACCGTCGTTGAACCTCGACAAGTTTCATTCCAGCGGCGGCCGCTGCGGTCAGGACTGCCTGACGGGCTTCCGAGTCCGAGGCGTACCGGTTCGCGTCGTACAGTCCCGACAGCGCCATCTGCTGCATTGGCCTGGACATCCGTCCGATCGTCTGCGGTGCGTCCGGGTCTCCGTTTTCCCAGGAAAGCGGCTGTTCCAGCCTCAGGGCCCGTACACTGGCGATTTCATCGCTCAAGTCTTGGCGTATTGAGTCCCAGACCCGAACCGTGTTTGGGCGTTTTGCAATGTCGTACGCCATGCTGAGGCTCATGGCGAGTACCTGGTGGCCGCCGCGCTTGTGGGGAGATCCTGGTGTGCGCATGCAACCGTGTAGAAGGTTTTGGTGTGGAGATTTATCCAATGTCCGGTATCGAGTGCCGAGTGCCTCGACAACGTCGCGTGCCTCGGAAAAGGAAACCCTTGTCGCCAGTGGTATGTAAACGTGCCGACCACCATTGGGGGAGTGATCTTCAATCCACCGGGCGCCACAGCTGTGCAGCCACGATTGGAGGGACTTCACGTCCGCTTCCACCCAATCGATACCTGCAATAGAGGAGTCGAAGTCGAGGAAGATGGCCGAGCAGCTACCGTCTTTCCCGAAGATCCGGACTGCCGCAGGAAAAGTGGGTAGCGTCTCAGTCAGAGCGCGTTCGTGCTTTTGGGGATAGGTCTTACCGCCGTCTCGGGACAGGCGAACACGGGGTTGACCTGCGAGAAGAGGCGCTAGCGAGGCCCAAGCTTGCGCAGCATCAGCGGTCGGGGAATGGTCGCGAGACACGCCAGCGGGTATGACTGCTGGCAGCACGCGAGCGTGCTGTTGTACGATGAGAGCAATCCTTTCGAGGAGGTCCTGTCAGAGGGACAACAAAGGGCCGGCCCGCCAAGACCGGTTTTATAGCAAGACAAAGGTGAATCTGAAGAGATCAACCTTCACGACTTACAGTCTGAGCGCCGGGAAGCAATCCAGAATGTAAGTCACTAGCTTCGAAGGCCCGCCTAGTGCGGGCCTTCCTCGTTATGAGGCTAAGCGCCCAAGCGGGAACTCCTCCTGCTGGGGAACTGCGTGCAGCTTGGTATTGGCCAGGCGTTCTTCAACCAAATCTGACAGCCAGTCGCTTACGTACTGGTAGCCCTCTGCCTTTGCAATTTGGTCCATTGCATCCGCTTTAGGTGTTGCGATGCGGAATCCGACGAATTTGCGGTCGCCTTTGGAGCGTCTGCCTGTACGTGTAACTGGAGCCATCATCCCTGTCCTTTGAACTCGGCCGCGGAAGCCGCCGCTACTTCAATAGATTGGTCGAACCAAGTGCCACCTGGCCCTAAGTAGGCGGCTGCTATACAACCGACCTTCTCTGAAACTGAAACTACCATCGCGCGCCTTCCGGCAGTGGCATTGAAACAGAAACACCCTCCGGCGTGTTGAAACAGAAACAGTGTCGAATGGCGGAACCATCTGCATGGAGGTCTGCCATGACGCCACAGCGTCAGCGCGCCCGATTATGGACAACATGCGATATAGGCCCACATTGGGCGTGTCGCCGCGGAGCCCCTCGGACAGAAAAGGGGCTGAGCGTGGCATATCTAACTTCAAGCGTCCGCAAACGCATTGATAGGTCCATCTACGCATCACCCTAACCCGGCTTCAGACAAGTTGCAGACGTTCACATCCCGCTGCATGTGGCGACTTGATTCCCCCAAGAAATCAAGTATGCGACAGCCTACCTACGGGCTTCGCACATGTACAACCCAGTTCTAACTCATGGCCTATACGCTACGAATGTCATCAGGTAAAATCTGATGTCGGCTGTCCGCCTGCTCTGTAGCGGTCGCATCATAAGCAGCTGACCTTGGCTGAAGGAGCTTTGAGATGGCAAATGGGGGTCGTAGCGTGTTTCTTACGCAACAGCAGAAGAAAGAGCGCCTGGCGGATCGCATGGGCATCCTGGTGGATATCTGGGAGTCCGACAACAACGCGGTGCTTACGTACAATCACGTCGAGGAAGCACTCTCTTCCAACGGGATCCATCTGTCGCGGACACGATGGTCCTATTTAGTCAATGGCACGGGCAGCCTGGTGACCGATCAGGAACTGCTGAAGGGCATCGCAGAGTTCGTTTTTGGTGTGCCGGCCAGCTATCTCGTTGATCTCAACAGTGAAACTCCTCCCGAGGTAGAAGCGCGCATGGAGTTCCTTGTACAGATGCGCAAGCTCAAGGTGAAGAACTTCGCCGCGAGGAACCTAGGCGCGACGTCACCGGAAACACTGCGGATGATCACGAGGATTATCGACTCGTCGATGAACGGTGAGGATGAATGACCCTCCCACCTGTACAGGACAAGGTTCGGGAGTTGTGCGGTGACGGCACGACGTCGATGAAGGAAGTCGTCGAACGCCTGACCGTGATCTGCGAGAAACCGATCAATCTGATCGAGTACAACGAGTCCTGGGGTTCCCTGACGGCATTCAAGGCCGAATTCGAAGATCGCATCAACGTGTATTTCCCCCCGCAGAAGTCCCAGCAGTACAAGCTCCACTGCATCTACCACGAGCTCGGACACATCTACCTGGAGAGCCTTCAGGTAGCCCTTGCCCTGCCGGATCTCTCTGGAGAAATGCTGAGGGAAACCGCGGACGCGATTAGCATCACCTGCCGGTCGGTTCCGAATCACCCTGTCGAGCGATGGGTGGAGGACTTCGCGTTCGAGATGTCGAAAAAGACACGTTCACGCAGCTCCTCCGGTCTTGATCCTTTCCTCTGATAAACCATGAAACTGTTGCTCTTTGCGCTGCTGAGCGCCCTATGCCTCCTTCGGATCCCCTCGGTGGTCAAGGTCCCGGAATCCCGCGCCTCGTGGGTGGCATCGATCTTCGGGCTCGCGGCACTCTATGTTCTGGGAACGGTTACACCGTTGGAGGATATTGACCGCTACCTCGGTGGCATCAATGTGACGAACCTGCTCCAGGCCGTCTTCGCGCTCCTGGCAATCTTCTTCTTCAACGACAGTGTGCGGCGTCTGGCGAACGTACCCATAGTCAGATGGACCTACTACGCGCCGTTGCTAAGCATTCCCATCATGGTTGCCAGCTTCACCCTGATTCAGGACAAAGCTCCAACGGCCGCGGACTTCATCGATACCCGCATGGACCAGCTCGCTACCGCCGTGTACAGCGGCATATACATGCTCGCGCTGTTGTTCACCGTCCTCAGAATCATCCACATGCTTCGGCACAAAGCCAAGGGACTGTACGCCACATTCTCAGCGGGCCTGCTGGTGGTTGCGGTCGCCGTTTCGTGCCACATCACATACGTGGTGCTGTTCTACTTCTCGCCCTGGGACGCCCTAGCCCGAGATATCGGTGCCTGGTTTGACCGCCTTTTCTACGTAGGCCTTTCAGTGACCGCCGCGGGATGGCTGATTCTCTTCCTGTCGAAGCAGCTACCCAGATTGCGTCTCTGGATGATCGATGCTCTGTGGCTGACCGCTTTGAGGATGCAGGTCCGTGCCGATCGGTCACGAGTCAGTCCGGCCTGGGATCTCTTCAATGAAACGCTCGAAAACGGCGTCTACAAAAGCCTCATTGTTCTGCACAACTACGAGCGGGTGAACTTGATGGACTTCCCGGACTCTGTTCAAGGCAGGATCAGCCAAATAGAAGCCAAGCTGGACGAGCGGACCTAGCTATTCGGTCATGATCGTCTTGCTGACCCACCTCGTCAGTTCGTTGGTGAAGGTAGACGGCGAGGCGTTCCACTCCTGGGTGTGGTGGGCCTTGGGTAGTGCTATCAAGGTGACGGTGGCCGGATTCGCGCGTTGGAACGCGGCCGAGATCTCCCAAGGGACCTCTTGATCAGCGGTCGAGTGCAAGACCAGGGTAGGGACATCCACCCTGCTGGCTACGTCGACCCAGTCGAGCGCATCGAAATCAATTGGTTCTTCCAGCCCCAGCATTCTCGCGAACACGGGGGTACCCAACAGGCGCATAACAAGGTCTGCACCAACCGCCGGCACCCGGGCCCGCACTGCTCCTGCTGTAATGGCTCTCCGCCAGCTGGTGACGGGACCTACCAGGACGAGCCCGACGATCCTGTCCCGGTGGGCGCTGCGCTCTGCTGTGAGTAGGGCCATGGTCCCACCCATTGACCAGCCGGAGAGGATGATGCGATTGGCTCCGTGGGCAACGGCATAGGCCACGGCGCTTTCCACGTCACGCCATTCTGTTTGCCCCAGGTGACTCGAGTCTGCCTGTGGCGGGCTGACCTCGGCGTCGCTGCGAAATGTGGGAACCAGAGATGTGAATCCTAAGGAGCTGAACGCGTGGACATCTCGAAACATGATCGAGCGGTCCGTCCAGCTGCCATGGATATGGATCACCCACACGTCCGTATCTGCGCCTTCAAATAGCCATGCCGGCGCCGCACCGTACTCTGTGGGGACATCCACCTCTTGATAGAGTCCGCGGACAGCAGCGGGTTCGAAAAACACGTCCGGGGTCCAATCGACGATTGGGCCCAGACCGCCAGACGTAGAGCTTGACTGGTCGAGCAGCCTTTCGACGAATTTTTGTTCCTCGTCGATCAGGGTGACCTCACCGACTCGCGTGTATTTGGCCGTCATGGGGTCGAACACGCCGAAGTCACCTGGGGCTTTGGTGTAGTCGTCCAAGTCAAGGCGGACGCGACGTCCGCCGTCCACCATCTCTGCCCGGCGGTAGTCCTTTGGGCCTCGCTTGACGATTTTCCGAGCCATGACGACGGCGAACCCGGATAGCCCTGCAGCCGGCACAAGGAACGCCAAGCAGCTCAGGATGCTCCGTTTCGTCAGCATTGGGTCTTCGTCCTCCAAGGCGGATCAAGGGGAAATGGGACCCAGACATCGTAACGTCCTTACTGCCTGGCGACGGCGTAGGTCATGCTCACTACAGGCGTTGCACATGTTCACTACAGGCATGTAACGTGCTTAGTGAAGCAAGAAGGTATTGCTATTTGACAAAGCTTGTTATGACTGCGGCGTTCATCTACCGCGGAGGTAGTTGACATAGGCAGGAAGCATCTCGAACTCCACGGCATCAATATTGGCCTCGTATTTCACGCGCTTGCCATGCCGTTGACCTGCGGGAAAGTCCGCCGTGACGGCACCGGAAGCTTCGAGGGCTTCCAGGTGGTGTTGAAGACTGGGTCGGGTCAGCTTCCTGTTGTCGTCCAGGACAATCCCCTTGAGGATTTCGCCGGTGGTGCAGGGGCCGTTCTGATGCAGGTAACGCAGTATGGCCGCGTGGGCTCGATTTCCGAGAACTTCGATGGCTGCCTCAACCTCCTGCGGATGATTGGGCTGGATGAGGCGCGGCATGCGTCTATCTTGCCCGATTATTCGGATAGCTCTGAGCCGCAGATTCAAGTGTATCGCTAAATGATCAACTTTGAGCTACAGTCAAATTGTAGGCCTTATTCGAAAGAAGGAGGCGCAACGTCCTTCGGAAGGGGGATCCTGCCGAAGGACGAGATGCGTCTCATGCTGACGATGTGACAAGCATTTTGGTTGGAGCGAGAGAAGAATGGCACGCCAGCGTGGACTTGATTGTCAGTAGCTGGCAGTAGACAAGAAGCGATGCCCATGGGGGAGGGACAGGTTTTGAAGAACATGCTGCCGTTCGGTACACAGCGGCCGTTGAACGCGTCACTGCCTAACTGCCGCAGGTACGTTCGGTGGTGAAGCGATGACCGCCCGCAAAGTCATTACCGGCGCATCGATCGTTGCGCTGCTAACCGTTGGCCTTGTCACTGTCGTCCTGGATGACAGTGATCCGGCGCAGGCGGCATCATCGTGTGCTGCACCTGCGGGCGTGGCCGCTGGTCCTGCCCCTGCGGGGGGAGTGGCTGGCTTTGATGCTGAGCAGATGAAGAACGCCCAGGCGATCATGAACGCGGCCAAGTCCCTCAAGCTCCCGGTCGCGGCGCAGCTGATCGGGATCCAAACCGCAATCGGTGAATCCACACTCCGCGTCGTTGACTACGGGGACGGGGCAGGCCCGGATTCCCGTGGGTTGTTCCAGCAGCGTGCCAATGGCGCGTGGGGTTCTTATGCGGACCGGATGGACCCCACCATTTCGGCGACGAACTTCTTCAAAGCCCTCCAGCGAGTGGAGGGATGGGAAACCCTCGAACCTACCATCGCCATTCACAGGGCACAGCGGAACGCGGACCCGAACCACTACACGAAGTTCCGGGCACAGGCGACTGAAGTCTTCAAAGCCTTGGGTGGGGAATCCGGCGCAACGGTGGACCCGTCCGGCGTGTGCCCGGCTGAAGGCAACCAGGTTGTCGGGGATTTGGCCGGTAAGTGGGTCAAGCCCATGGAAGGGGCGATCAACAGCAGTGGCTACGGTCCCCGTGCGGCACCGCCCGGCACCGCCGGGGGCGTGCTGGCCAACTTCCACTACGGCATTGACTTCGTTCACCCCGGAGGGCCGGGAACGATAGTGGCCCTGACGGACATGAAGATCGTCAAGGTCCGCAACCTCGATGGCTTGTTCGGCACCGGGGTGACCGGTCAAACAGTGGATGGGAAGCTCACGATCGGCATGTACCACATGGAAGCCGGGTCGGTGAAGGTCAAAGAAGGTGACACCGTGGCCGCCGGAACACCGCTGGGCACCGAGGGCGCGACGGGCAACGTCACCGGCCGCCACCTCCACATGGAGTTCTTCGCCGGCGCCTTGCCCAACCCCATGGTTCCGATCAATCCCACCATCGACCCGACTCCGATCATGAAAGAGAAAGGCATTCTCTGATGCGCAAGCACCTCGCACTCACCGCCGCACTGGCCGCCGCGCTCTCGCTTAGTGCCTGCGCCGGAAACGCCGGCACCGAACCGGCAGCCGATTCGACCCCCACGGTGAACGCAGGACAGGCAGGCCAGGAGAGCCATCATGCCGACGACGGCCACGACCACGGCGCCGATGAGCACTATGGGGTCCCGGAGGTGACGTGGGACGCCGGCGCGGAGAAGTCGGTCAAGGACACTGCAGCCAAGGTCATGGGCCTGTTCGCCCGTCCCGATGTTCCGGAGACAACCTGGTTCGCTGAGCTGGCCCCTCATCTCGCACCGGAGTACGCCGAGGATGCGAAGTACATCGACCCGGCCCGGGTGCCCATCCGCAAAGTCACGGATGGACCTGCGATCAGCAGGGACGCCGACAATCCGCTGACGGTCACGGCAACGTTCTCCACCGATGCGGGCCGCTGGACGATGCTCCTGCACCGTTCCGGACAGCAGCAGCCCTGGCTGGTAACAGCCATCTCCCCGCACGACCCGACCTCATGAATCAACCCACCGAACCTGAAACGAGCGAGAGGAACCATCCGATGAGCACAAACTGGCAGGGAAGCGAACGGAAGAGCCGCGCACCCATCAGCCTGACCGACACCGAACCCGAAGCGACCACCACGGACCCGGCCACGATCATCCACGCAGTCCCGGATGCCGAACCGGCCGCAGTAGCAAAGGCTGAAACCCCTGTGGTGGAGGACCTGCACCGGGAGGCTCCGCTGGTCAGCGGGCGCCGCAGTGCCGCTGTCCTCCGCAAGGAGAATGTGAACGATCAGCTGCCGCCGGCCACCGGCTGGCAGGCATTCCTGCGGGCGGTCAGCTTCGGTCTGATCAGTCCCAAGGTAGGCGCGGCCGAGCTGGCACGCCGGGCGGACCTGTCCGCGATCCAGCGGGTGTACTCCCGTCCGATGCAGATCATGGTCGCTCAGCCCCTGGGCGGGGTCGGCAAGACGATGTGCAGCGTCGGGCTGGGCTCCACGTTCGGGGTCCACTCCGGCCAGCAGACGCTGGTGTGGGACAACAACGAGATGATGGGCACCGCCGGCGTTCGCACCAACGCGAACGACTCCACCCGCACCGTTTGGGATTTGTTGAACGTGTTGGAGTCCTTCGAGACCGTCACCGCCCGTAAGGGCGAGCTGTCCTACTACACCCGTCATCAGGGCAACAACCAGTTCTCCGTCCTGGTCGCGGACGAGGACGCGGACCGGATGAAGTCCATTGGTGCCGATGAGTTCAACCGGATCCACACGGTGGTCAGCCGCTTCTACGACACCATCATCGTGGACACCGGGAACAACACCCGCTCAGCGAACTGGCTTGCCTCGATCGAGGTAACCGATCAGCTGGTGATTCCCACCACGCTCAAGCGCAACGCTGTCGTGTCCGCCCTGCGGATGATCGAGCAGCTCGAGTCCATGTCCGAGCGCACCGGCAACCCGCACTACAAAGACATGGTGTCCAATGCTGTCGTTCTGGTCACTCAGGGCGGCGGGGCGAAGGTCTCCGCGGCCGAGCAGGCCGAGCTTCGCGAGAACCTTGCCTCCGCGGTGCGGGTCCTGATCGACATCCCCTATGACGGGGCTTTGGATACCGGCTCGATCATCGACTGGCAGCTCGTCGGTGACCCTGCCCGCCGGGCATTCGAACGTGCCTCAGCGGAAATCGCTGAAGGCCTCTTGGCCGTTGACCGCGCCACCTCCACCAAAACCACCAACCGATAAGGAACCCAGGAATCATGTTCAGGACCATTGGCAACGAAATTATTATCCGGACCGCCGTTCCCACGATCGACAACCCGCTGGACGGCGTAACACCCAGCATCGATGTGTTCGGCGTGAAGTTCACCGGCGCAATCCAAATGATCCTTGGCGGTCTTTGGGCTCTTGCTCTGATTCTTCTGGCCGGGGCGTTCATTTGGAACCTCATGAAGTGGGGCATCGCCCGCAACCGCGGCCACTCGGATGACATCGAAGACGGCGCGGCAGGGGCCAAGAAGACCGGTATCGCCTTCGGTGCCGCCGCCGGCGCCAGCGTCATCATCGGCGGCATCCTGGCTCTGGCCACGGCGGCAGGAGCCTAGCCCATGCGGAAGCACTGGAAACTCCTCACAGCCTTGGGGGCGGTGATCCTGGTCATCGCTGTGGCCGTCGTCCTGCTGAACCCGCCAGCACCGGCGGCCAAGCAGGATGACCCCAGCTCTCTGCAGGCATCCGGGAAGTTCGGTTTCCCCGTCTCCGGAGTCAAGATCGGCGAAGGCGGGACCAAAACCGCCAGCGACGGCAAGACCATCACCGGCTACAACGGCAGCTGCGACTCGGCCGCCCAAGCCGCCGCCAACTACGCCCACCTTCTCAGGGACGTCAATGTAAAGACGTGGGCCCAACAGAAGAAGGTTCTCAGCGAAGTGTCAAAGCCCGGTCCATGGACCGTCAACGCCACTATCGCTGGTGAAGTCGTGGCCGGCTCGAAGGATTTGCCACCAGGCGCCTTTGCCGACGGGTGGTTCATTCGCTCCGATGTCCCGGCTGGTGGGATGTACCGGATTGCCAGCTGTGATGAGAAGAAGAAGGCCGTCGTCCAAGTATTTGTGGGATCTCTGGATGCTCAAACCCAGACCGTACCTGTCGCCAACTTCGGGACGCTAACCATGGAGCTGGGTTGGGATGAGGACTGGAAAATCACGGACGCTATGCCCCGCGTTGATGACCCCGATTTTGGCGGCCGAGTCAAGGACAAGGGTCCTGTCGGATCGGTTGCGGGAGACCCCACTGGCTCTATCCCGACACTCACCAGCGAGTTGGTTGATTCCCTGTTCAAGGACACGAGTCATGAGGGGTGGGTTGAGTATGCAAACGCTAAGCGTTAGCAGGACGATCCGCCTGGTCGCAGTCTTTTTGGCGTTGTTCATCGGCTTCGGTGTCGTCCTAGCTGGACCCGCCGAGGCAGCGGACGAAGTGAACACGACTGAGAAGCTGAACGCGGACCAGCTCAAGCGCCTTGCTGGTCTTCCGGAGGATCAGCGCGTCAAGATCAAGGACCGGTTGAATCAGGAACAGGGCAAGAAAGCCTGCAGCAACCCGCTGTTCTTCACCGCAATGGGTGGAAACGACTGCGAGAACATCGCGACCCAAGCCTTTGGCACCTTCCTGACCACACCCGAGAAGTCCTTGGACTATGCAGGCACAACAGCACCGTTCTGCTCGGGGCTTTCCTCCGTGAAAGCTCCACAAGGAGCCATCACAATGTGCGTGGCCGGGGCGGTATGGGAGCAGTATTCGCCGATCGCCGGCATTGTGGCCCGCACAGCCATTTCGGCAATGCCGGGCGGGCAGGTGGTATTGGGCACCGTGGATACTGTGGCGTTCATTGCGAACGCGAAGGACGGGTTTGAGAAGTTCGCGAACACCGTCAAGGCAGAGGGAGTGAAGTCCACCAACGAGGTGCTGAACAACCTGTTGAAGGTCTCCGTGTTCGACATTGACGATGGCTTCCGTAATACGTGGGCTGCGTTCGCGGCGATCGGGATCCTGGTCATGGGCATGATGTATTTCAAGCTCTGGAAGGACGTTTCGAACGAAGAGATCGACATGGACTCCGCCCGGACGTCGCTGCTCTGGTACGGGCCGCTGTCCATGATCCTGGTACTGTTCGGGCCGGCTATCGGCTACGTGATCAACGGTTGGATGACAGGGCTGACTGAAGGGATCACGTTCTGGACTTCCAGCAGGGTCACGGACTTCGGGGTCGCCATTTCCCGGTTCGCGTCCTATGAATCCAGTGGCGCGTTCGGTCCCTTGGCGGCGGTCTTGCTGTTCGGGCTGCTGTTCATCGCAGCCTGGGCCATGCTCGGGCTGCTCGCGTTGCAGCCGTTGGCCCTGTACCTGCTGGGCTTGGGCATCGCTTTGATGGTCGGATTCATGATCCACCCCAAGTACCGCGAACGCGTAGGCAAGGTCGGCGCGCTGTGGCTCGGGATTTCCTTGTCGAAGCCGTTGCTGCTGCTGCTCATGGGTGCCGTGTTCAGCTACGTCGCCTCACGTCCGGCATTTGCCGGCGAGGGCGTGGACGATGGCATGGTGAATGCCACGTCGGTGTTCTTGGCCGCGGCCGCGATGTGTGTTCTGGCTTTCGCCCTGCCGCTGCTTTACAAGTACGTCCCGATCCTGCCGTCATCCTCGACCAGCCTGGGTGAGGGCCGTCAGTCCGTCGCCGGACCGGCGATGGTCGCCGGCGCGGGCGCTGCGATTTCCTCGGCGATCAGGCAGAAACGGACCGCACAGGTACAGTCCGGCGCTACGGGCGGACGGAGCGGGACTCTTTACGGGGGCGGGGTCGCCACGAAGGGCCCCTCGTCGGTGGCAACGCAATCAGAAGGTCAGGGCGGTTCAGGGCTGGGATCGAACGGTTCGGGAGTCTCAGGACGCCGCAGTGCGGCCTCCAGGGTTCCTACCGGGCAGGGTGCTGCACCCTCGGGTCAGGACCGTCAAGGCGGTCAGGCGCAAGGACAGGGACAGCCGGAAACCCGCACGATCGGGGAGCTGCAAAAGGCCGACCGGGCCGGAACCGGCGGAGCGAAGGCAGCGCAAGCTCTGAAGACCGGTGCCGGGGCAGTGGGCCGGGGATCCGCGAAGGTCGCAGCCGGTGGCGCGACGGCGTTCCTGCTGGCGGGCAGGGAAGCAGCGCGTCAGGCCTCCATGCGTGGCCAGCGCTCTGCCCGTTCGATGGCACCGGATACCGACCACATCAGTGGCCGGTAAGAGAAGTACGGCAAGGAGTAGGTAGTCATGGGAAGAATGGTTGTTGTTGGCGGTGAGGTCCAGAGCCGTGGTCTGTTCGGTGGGAACCGGACGGCACCGGAATGGATCGGCCTGTCGGTGGCCATCGGTACCGCGTTGTTGATCGTCCTGGCCGGCGGCAGCCAGATCGTCGCCCTGATCCTTGCCGCGGTGTTGGTTCTGACTGGGGTCATCCTGACCACGCCCAATAAGTTCTCCGGTCACCGCTCCCTGGGTGCTCTCTTTGTGGAAGTCCGGCACAAGAAGGTCCGCGCCAAGAACAAGTCCCTGGTCTACGTTCCGGTCAAGGACCGCCCGCAGACGCGGATGATCAAGGCCGGGAAAAAGGACCGTGACCGCGCCGACGAGAACGGCATGATCGAAGTCCCGGTCCGGCACAAGGACAACGCCCCGCTCATGGTGGGCACCGTCCGCCACTTCGCTATCGACACCCCGGAAGGGCCGCTGGTCATCTTCCGGCACCAGGGCAAGATCAAGAAGTCGTACTACACGGCCACGATGGAAGTCATGGGCTCGTCCTCGGGTATCCGGGAAGAGTACCGGAAGGAATCAGGGCACGTCGCCCGTGGCCAGTACCTCGCCCGGCTGGCACGCCGGCAATCCCTCGTCACCCATATCCAGACGCTGGCCCGGGCGGTGCCGATGGATTCGGCCGACCACCTGCTGTGGGTCAAACGGCGGGTCCCGCAGAATGTTCCGCGGATCCTGTTGGAGTCCTACGGTGAGTTGTGCGAGACGACCCGTTCCCGGTCCGAACAGCACCGCACGTACGAGACGTTCCGGATTCCCGGCTCCGCTGCCCTGTACCGGCGGGCGGAAGCCTACGGGGCAGGGGACGAAGGCATTGGTCAGGCGATTTATCAGGAAATCCGCTCCGCCATGGCCCAAGCGTCCATGATGGGCTCCATCACGAACTCCCGGCCTCTTGGCCCGCAGGCCATGGCCGCGCTCCTGCGTCACCTGCAGGACCCGGACTTCGACATTGACGACTACGACGGCGCCAACCTGATGGATTGCTGGCAGCACCTGGATGGCGCAGCCTCTCCCATCTCCCTGGTGGTCAATAATCACTGGCATATCCGTACCGGCTACGTGCCGGCCTCGGCATTCAGTCCCGCGCCTATCCCCGTCGAGGCGTTGGAAGCGATCATCAGCGGCATCCAACCGGCAGTGGTGCATTCGGTGTCCATGGTCATGGAACTGGAGGATGCACGCAGCGCCCGGTCCAAGGCCCGCTCCGATGCCGCCATGGACCGGGCCACAAGCAACAAGGTCAGCAAGTCCGGTGTCGTGACCGATGGCACCGAAGAAGTGCTGATGGGTGCCTCCCACCAGCGCCTCCTGGATCTGAAGCCCGGTTCCGGCCACCACGGCGCGGCCTACGGGCTGTACATCTCTTTCGCGGTGGAAGATGCGAACGAGATCCTGTCCACCACCGACATTGTTGAGGCAGCTGCCTCCGATGCCGGTATCGAGTTCATTGACTGGCTGGACCACCGCAACGATCTTGCCCTGATCACCACCATGCCGTTCACGAGGGGAATCCGATGAGCACCACGAACGATGTCAAGCGTTTGAGCCTGCCGTGGGCTGCCGCCAGCAAATCCAAGCGGACCCTTAGGGCACAGGCCCGCGCCGGGAAACTTGAGCTGGAAGCATCTGCAGCCGAAACGGCAGCCGAGGGCTTGCGCCGCAACAAGCCCTTGAGCAAGCGTGCGGTGAAGAGGGCTGAGAAGAAGGAAGGCAGGGAACGTGAGCTGGTCGAGGCCAAAGCGAACGCCCAGACACGGTGGCACCACGAACGTAAGTGGGCGTTCGCGTCGAAGCTGGGATTCTACGACCCGGCCGCACCAGGTGTGGCGTCCTCGACCCGGCAGATGGAGTTTTCGCATATGGCGATTGCGTCCCCGCCGACGTCGCACCGTGGCTTGGTGTTCGGCGTCGATGCCGGTTCTGGCTGGATGATCGTCCACGACCCGTTCACCGCCTACGGTGACACCCTCGAATCCCCGAACGTCTGCTACATCGGTGACCTCGGGCAGGGGAAGTCCTCGGCCATGAAAACTTGGGGCGTGCTCCGTCAGCTGATCCTCGGCCGCCGCGTCGTGGTGATCGATAAGAAGTACCAGAAGGACGTCGGCGGCGGCGAGTACACACCGCTTGGACGGAAGCTCGGCGTTGCTCCGGTGCGGTTCAGCATTGGTGGTGGAGGATCCCGGATCAACATCCTGGATCCCCGTATTGCTGCCCGACTGAATGAAGAGACCCACGACAGCGCCGAAGCGTTCCGCACCCCGGCCGGCCAGTCGATGCTGGTCCGCGCCGTGATGGAGGAGGCCCTCCGCCGGCCGATGACGCCCAAGGAAGGCAAAGCGGTCCGCATGGCGCACCGACAGGCTTTGACGGATGCGAAGAAGGCCGGGGAAGTCGCGCACATCGGCCACGTCCTCAAAGCCCTCTATGCCCCCAATGAAGACGCCGCGAAGGCCACGAACCTGACCGTGGAAGAGCTGCGCGAATGGGGCCAGGACCCGGCCTTCGAGCTGGAACGCATGATCGAGGATGACCTCGCCGGCCTGATCGACGGGGAAACCAGCGCTGACATTCAGCTCAACGCCGGCCTGACGGTCTTTGACGTCTCGCTCCTGCCGGAAGACGGCCCGGCGTTGCCGATCGTCATGACGATCATCAACACCTGGCTGGCGAACACACTCTACCGTCAGGAAGAAGCAGTCCCCACGATTCTGCTGATTGAAGAGGCCTGGCACACCGTCCAAGGCTCGGTGGCCACGGTGACCCGCCGCAACACCAAGCTCTCCCGCGCCCTTTCCCTCTCGTGCCAGTTCGCGTTCCACCACATCTCCGACATCCCGGCAGACAGTCCGGCGATCTCCATGCTCAAGGAATGCGGCACAGTGCTTTTGTACAAGCAGCAAAAGAGCGCGGACGCGCTGGCCTGCGAAGAGATGTTCACCCTTCCCGTCGGGACGGCCGAGGTCATCACGAAATTGGTCAAGGGCACGTGCCTGTTCAAAATCGACCAATACGATCCCTTCGAAGCCATCCACGTCCGCAGCCCCTTGGAAGTCGAACTGACCGACACGGACGGCGCCATGAAGTCCACCTCCACCATCGCGTTCACCGAAGAATCCATCACCGACGACGCCATGGAGGTCATCCCGGCATGAGCAAGCAAACCTCAACAGACACCCTGATGAAGCTCGGCCTCGCCGGCGTCGTCCTCGGCATGGTGGCTATCGCTTGGGTCTCGGCCTTCCTTGGTGAGTTCCTGACCCCCACGGGAATGCCGTGGACGAACTTCACGGAGTTGGTGGCGCGCTTCAAGGAAGGCACCTTCGCCTGGCCCGGAGCCGCGACATGGATTGCGATCGTCCTGGCGCTCATGGCTCTCTTCGGTGTAGCGCTCCTGTCCGCCGGCCGTGGCGGTACGGGCAGTGCAGCGCAACGTGAGCTGGGTAGCCGACTCGCAACCGGCGCCAAGCTCGCCCCTCTGATGGAGAAAGAGCGGAAGAAGGATGCCGCACAGCTGCACCCGAAAGCCGTGGATCTGCCTCCTGGACAAGTGTTGGGCCAGACTGCTGCCGGGAAAGCTGCCGTTCTCTATCAGGGCTGGCGGGATCTGGGTGTCTGCATCATGGGCCCTGGATCCGGTAAGACATCCTGCTTCGTGGTTCCTCGTCTGGCAGCAGCTCCCGGCGCTGCACTGATGACCTCGAACAAGGTTGACGGCGTTGCACAGGTCATCGCTGCCCGCCATCAGCTGGGAACGGTCTGGTTGTGGGATGCCGGCAAGATCTACCGGCAGTCCGACAAACCGGACTTCATCTTCAACCCTCTGTGGGAAGTGAAGGGCACCGAGGATGCCATGCGCCTGGCATCGTGGATCATCACAGCTTCTGTGAAGAACAACCCACGTACCGAGAGCGAAGCGGCCGAGGACGCCCAGTTCGGCCCCGCCGGTGAATCCTGCCTGGCGTGGACTCTGCTGGCAGCAGCCCTGACCGGGAAAGCCCTGGGAGATGTCCATGAATGGATCTCCAAAGGATCGTTCGAGAAAGTCAGCAACATCCTCGCCGACCAATACCCCCGCCCCGCTGCGGAGATGAGGGGCTTCGACAAGTGGCCCGACCGTACACGCGGATCCTTGGTGGCCACCACGCAACGCATGTGCCGCGACCTGGTGCACGACGCCATCCTGGCGTGGACCACTCCCACCCCGGGCATCAGGAACTTCGACGCCGCCCAGTTCATGGAGGGCCGCCAGACCATGATCCTGCTGTCCGAACGTGGCCCCGGCGGTGCCGGTGCCGTACTCACCGCGATGATCAAAGCCATCTGTAACGCCGCCGTCCGCGAAACCCCGGGCGAAGCACGGCTGACCATCCCCTTGGTCGGTGAGCTGGACGAAGTGGCCAACATCGTTCCCTGGCCTACTCTGCCGCAGGACTTCAGCCACTACGGTTCCCGGGGATTGTGCTTCACCCTTTACCTGCAGGGTTGGTCCCAAGGCTGCGGGGAATGGGGCACCAAAGGCATGCAGACGCTATGGCAAATGTCCGGTACCCGGTTTGTGGGCAGCAACGAGGAAACCGATTGGACTGAAGGCCTGTCCAAGGCGATCGGCACCTACCAACGCAAGGAACAAGGCTCCGACCGGAAGGAACGCCTGCCCAAGGTCAGTGTGCAGGATTTCGCCGAGCTACCAAAGTTCTCCGGGATCCTCAGCAGCAGCGCTGCCCCGGCCACGTTGCTCCGGCTCACTCCCTGGCACAAGAACAAGGAACTGAGCAAGACCATTGAGGCCGGCACGGCGGCCGCGACCGCCATAGCCAAGGGCGCACCCCAACCGGCCACGGATCCCGTTCCTGAAAAGCCGATCGCAGCATGAGCGACACAACTGCAGAAACCCCCGAACTGAGCGAGCAGGAACTGATCGATAACTTCGTGGACTGGGTTGAAGCCTTCATCCATGACATCGAAGCCGTCACGGACGATGAGAACACCCGGTACTGGTGCCCGCAGTGGTGGAACCACCCCGAAGCCGTCACCAGGCTCCGCGCACTGTACGAGGAGTACGTCCGGGCCGAGGACGAAAACACCCTTTCAGGCTGGTTCGTCTACCACTGGGACGCCCACTCCAAGACGCTGTTCTCAGCCACCGGCCCGTTCGAACTGTGCCGGGAAGAGCACCGCTTCTTCAACCGCCAGGACACGTACACGCCGCGTTTGGTCACGGAAGCTGTACCCAACGGCTGGGCACCATGACCCGGACGGCAGGCCGCCAGGGACAACGGCGAATACTTGGGCAGGAAAACTGAGTCGACAGACTACATGGCCGTCCGGGACCCCGAGACGAAAATCCCGATGTCCGAGATCTAGCGACCACTGACCCGATTTCTCCGACGCCGTTCAACTCGCTGTCGTACCCGACTTTAGCCCTCGCACTCGATGCAGTACGAGTGGCCGTTGGATTCACGGGCCAGCTGGGACCGGTGCCGGACCAAGAAGCAGGAATAACAGGTGAACTCGTCCTCTGCCTGGGGAATGACCTGAACGATGAGCTCTTCGGAGACAATTTCTCCTCCGGGCGTCAGACCCTGATCGAGGGCATCTGCCTCGTCCAATTCGGTGACCACGCTGCGGGCATCAGGCGCGTTGGCTGACTTCAGCGCCTCCAGCGAACTGTCCTGAGACTCCTTGACGTCGGAGCGGAGATCGTCGTAATCAGTTGCCAATTAAGTGATTCTCTTTTCTGGTGTTCGGTTCAGACGACACTGCAACGCGCACCACCGCATCATTGTTCCCACGGAGAAATGGCCTGTAGAAGAGACATAGTCGGCGAAATCAATTGTCCAGACGCTGTCTGGACAATTGAGTCTTGAGCGTCAGTGGCAACTATTAGGGTGGAGTGCATGACTGATGCACGCGCCCTGGCCCTGCCCGCGGGCTACACCGATCTTTTGGCCTCGCTCAAGGAACGTGTCCGGTCCGCGCGCGCAACGGCCCTTCGAACGGTCAATACTCAGCTGATCGAACTGTATTGGTCCATCGGCAGAACGGTGTTGGAGCGCCAGCAGGTCGAGCAATGGGGGAGCGGGGTCATGGGGCGTCTGGCTGAGGACCTCCGGGCAGAGTTCCCCGAGATGAAAGGCCTGTCACGGTCCAACCTCTTTTACATGCGGGGCTTCGCCGAAGCTTGGCCGGAGCCAATTGTCCAACAGGCTGTTGGACAATTGCCGTGGGGACACATCACGGTGCTGCTGGACAAACTGGACAGTCGACGTGACCGGGATTGGTACGCCGGCGCCGCAGTTGAGCACGGATGGTCCCGCAACGTCCTGCTGAACATGATCATGAACCGGACCCTGGAAAGGACCGGCGCGGCGCCGTCGAACTTTGTCCAACGGCTTGTTGGACAAGATTCCGAGCTAGCCCAGCAGGTCGCCAAGGACCCCTATAATTTCGAATTTCTGGGCCTGTCAGGTGAAGTTGCCGAACGAGACCTGGAACTGGCGCTGACCAGCCGGATCACTGAAACCCTGCGTGAGCTCGGACCCGGATTTTCATTCGTCGGCCGACAAGTCCACTTCGACGTTGACGGCGACGACTACTACGTCGACATGCTGTTCTTCCACATAGACCAGAACCGATACGTGGTTATCGAACTGAAAACCGGAAAATTCCAGCCCGAGTACGCCGGCAAACTGAACTTCTACGTCGCCCTCGTCGATGACGTGCTTCGCCGTGAGCACCACAACGAAACCATTGGCATCCTGATCTGCGGCACCAAGAACGACCGAAGCGTCAGGTACAGCCTTGGCCGCTCCACCTCTCCCATGGCCGTCGCGGCCTACACCTACGACAAACTCCCGGCAGCAGAGCAAAAGGCCCTGCCCAACGAAGGACATCTCGTCGCGGCCCTCGAGTGGGCAGAACCTGACGAAGGAGAGCCGCAGCCCGGCTAGGCACTACCCGAAAGACGAACCAGGTTCGGCAGAAGCTGATGGCCCAAGTGGCAAACCAGATTGTCCAAAGAACTTTGGACAATTGGCCTTAGCCACCATCGTCACCGGTGCTGCACCCCGATAACGCCGATAAGAACCCATATGTCGAGCTACCTTCAGGGTGTACCCGCGCCCCAGGTGACCCCAAATAGCGGACAGATTTCGAATCGCGCGTCCTTGCGGATGAGACCGAGGGCGCCAGCAGTGGTCACAGCTGCGATTGTGCTTTGGATGGAGCGTGACGCTGGCGGATCAACCTAGGGAACGGCTAGGTCCGCACGCACGTCGTAATCGCCGGCACCAGTTCTCGTGATGAGAATGTCTGACCGGCGTTCGGTCACTGCAGGCTGCACGTACGCGAAGGCAGTAGCAAGGGCTTCGTCAACTTCAGATGCTCGTGCGACGGTCACTTTCAGCATGCCAGAGGAGGCAAGGTGGGCATTGTTGATACTCAAGGTTTTTTTGAAGCTCATGGAATCGATTTGAATAACCGCGGCAGATCGAAACGGAAAGGAAGTTGGGCTAAGGGAGACTCGGGCGAAGTGAGTCGCGCGATAGTCCTGCTTTCAGCCCCGGGATGTAATTAGACCGCAGTTGTGCCAGGGACGTTCGTTGATGGTGATCGCATTGGCCTTGGGAGGCGTCGATGACGAATTTTCCAGACAAGTTGGTGAAGTCGCTGAGAAGATGACGTGGGCGACGCCGGCAGGGATGCCGACGTCGCCCTTATTCAGTTGTGGTCCAGTTAGAGTTCGCTGGCCGCGCCCGGTTCGCCAGCGGCGGCGTCGATGCCGTACTTCTCAAGAATCTTCTTGATGGTGCCGTCTGCGCGAAGCTTCTCGATGTCCTCGTCAAGCGCCTTTCCAAATGCCTCGTTGTCGAGGCTGGAGGGCAGCATCACCTGGCCCACTGAGGCGAATTCGGGGACGTTCGGGTTTGGCTTGACGTTGACGACCTGGGCACCCTCAATCGGGTTCTGTTGGAGCTTGTACTTCGCGGAAATGGCACTTTGCATAGCCGCATCAATGCGGCCAGCCTTAAGGTCGTTGAACAGGGACTCATCATCCTGATAGATCTTGAACTTGTCGCCGAGCCACTTCGTCATGCTGTCGTTCCAAAGGTTGCCTGACGTAGAGCCAACCATATGACCTTCGAGGTTTTCGCTGGTCACTCCCTTCGTGGAGACAACTGCCTGCGCGTCGCTCCACAACGGTGTGCTCAGGTGGACAATCTTCTGCCGGGCCTTGGTGCGGAGCCAACCCCCGGAACCGATGTCGACGCGATTCGTCTGGACGGATGAAATCACAGCTCCGGCGCCACCGGAGGAGTTCACAGTGACCTTGAGGCATTCCAGCTTCGCGATCTCGTTGATCAGGTCACCTTCCATGCCCGAAAGGGTGTCGCCGTTCAGGATTGTTGCCGGGGCAAAGTCGTAGCTCGCCACCGTGAGTTCGCCCTCGGTGACTGTCTTGAGGTCCTTGTGGGCAGGAGTGCAGCTGGACTCACTGCTGGCGGCTACGTTGCCGCCGCAGGCGCTGAGTGAAATGGCGAGCAGGCCGGCTAAGCTGCCGGCGGCGAGCATGCGTGTGAACGAAAAACGGGTTCGTGACATGGTTTCTCTTTCTTAGCTGGGGATGGTGGGTACTCCTGGCGGATGAGTCGCGTGCCAGTGCGTGTTCATCTGCGGAAGTTGGGCGCCCCGAGTCGTTGTTCCAGTAGCCGGGCCGAGGTTACCGGGGCGAGCACCCACCTAACATGTGGTATGGATCACATTATCTTTTCACTCATAACTTGTCTACCTTTTAAAATAAGCCTAGACAAGTTTCGTTAGGCTCGGCGCATAGGTTGGAGACATGCATCCGGCGACTGTCCGCAGCGGCCATCGCACCTGAGAAGCTAGAACGGGCATTTTTTGCGGCAGTAAGGTCTACACGTGCCCTTGCAGCCACGAGGAGGTCCCAACCACCTCCTGTAGGACAAAGCTAAAAATGTTATACAACTATCACATTTGGATAGCGGATTGACCTGAGTCGGATGTCTGACAATCGCTGTCAGAGCTCGGAATCGTGTTGGTGCATGGCAGCGAGGTCTCACGCGTGGAATGCCGGGCAAGCTTTCGTTCAGATGCCCACGTCAAGACGATCGGTCACGCGTGATTGCCTTTGCGGCCCCACGCTACAGTCCCACCCTTTAACACCCGGGAATCCGGTTGGCGGCAGCCAAAAAATGACATGGACAGCTAGGGCCCTTCATGCGCTGCAGGGCTGCGTCCTTGGTTCGTCCGGCGGGTACGCCTATCAGCTGAGCTCGACACGGCGCCGGCGGATACTCCGCCTGCGCCGAGTGTCAGCGCTAAGAGCCCGCCGGCAAGTTGCAGATTAGTCTGTGCAGCAATGGTCAGAACCACCCCAATGGCTGTAAGCCCGACCATAAACGCCAAGTAGATGAGAATCATTCGATGTTTCCGCCATCCCGGACTACTTGGGGGGACCTCTGGGTGGGTGTATTTTGGCCGGCTGTGGATTGATGCTGCTCTCTTGCTGCGCTGGGTTGGCTTCAACCCCAAAGCACCACGGTTTGGTCACTGCCGTCTACAAATATCCGGGGTTCGGCATCGTGGGGTTCAATCCAGAGCCCGGATCCGTCTGCCAGGACGGTTTCTACGATGCCTCGTTGGATGCGGACGTGCGGTCTTCGAACCTCGATCAAGTTTCCAGGCTTCACGGATGTCCAGGGGCTGGGCAATGGCTCGAAGTGCTCTTCCAGAGGAATCAGTGTCATTTCGGTTCCTTGTTGCATTTCTTAGCGATTTGGCTTTTGTTGTTCAGCGTAAAGAGGCTGACAGACCAATTCGCTGCCAGTCAGTGGGTGTAGCCGGCGGCAGCTTCGGTAAGAGAGATGCCTTTGGTTTCCGGTGCCAGCCACTGGCTGAGGGCGGCGCCGGCAAATGCCACGAGTGCAGCAATGACCATGGTTACACCGGCGCCGAGCGCCTCAATCGAGACGGGCATAAGAAACGTTCCGATGAAGGCGCCTACGCGACTGACGGAGGTTGCGAAACCTGTTCCGATGCCACGAATTTCCGTTGGCAGGACTTCTGCGGGGTATACGCCTGTGATTGTGGTGTACATGGCGTTGAAGAAGGAAAAGACAAGGAAGAGGATCAGAACGATCGGAGCTGGTGCGCCTGCCCAAAGGCCGATAACGGCCAGCATGATGCCGCACAGCCATTGTGTTGGAACTGTTAAGACTCGGCGTCCGACCTTGTCGATCAGGAAAAACGTCAATACGACCCCTGCAAGGGCGAGGGCTGAGAGCCCCACGCCCCCAGCCAAGCCGCCGGCCAGACCATATGTGTCGAGCACGCTGTCGGCAAAGATCGCTATGGCAAAGTATGGAGTAACGGCGCAGAACCAGAACCCCGAGATGAACAAGGTCGAACGCCAATACTGTGCCGAGAACAGCATCCGGAAGCTCCCCTTGCGGACATCCTCATGTTCGATGTCGCTTAGCGCATCGTCAGGCAGGTAGGACCGGGCGAGGTCGCGAGCTTCGTTTTGGCGTCCCTTACTCCAGAGCCATCGCGGCGATTCGGGCATGCCCAGGCGTCCGACGAACAACGCCACCGCGAAGAAAGTGCTGGTTCCGAGGATGAAGTGCCAGCTGAGGTCTGTGTATTCGTGGAGGAGATAGCCGATCAGATACGCCATCATGAAGCCTCCGTACCAGGCGATGCCCATAGCCCCGAGTAGCCGTCCGCGCAGCTTCGCCGGCGCGAACTCGCTCATGAGCGGCCATCCGACAGAATATTCGATGCCAATAGCGATACCCATGAGGAGGCGGGCTATGAGGAGTAGAGCCGGGGAGTCGATGAAGAACTGCAACATTGAGGCGACGGTGAACAGTGCAATATCAAAAGTAAACAGAGGTTTCCGACCCCATTTGTCAGCTGCCCAGCCGCCGATCGGTGAACCCACCAAAATACCGAGCAGCACGGCCCCGGCTATGAGGCCTTCGTGTAGGGGTGAGAGCTGGAGGTCTGTGGCCATCTGGCCAGAGATTGGGCCCAGAATGCCGATGACATACCCGTCGAGGAACATTCCCCCGATGAGGACGGTAACCATCCTGATGAGAAATCGTTTCTTGTTCACCGCCCGCTTGGGTCGGTTGGCGGCAAGGCTCTTGGTTGACGACATTGCTAACTCCGGGTTTCCTTATTCACGACATCGGGAAATAGGCGTTGAGCCTGGTACTACAGTCACCGACCGGAAGCAGACCTGCTGAACTTGTTCAGTTCGCTGGGGATGATTTCCGCAGTTGGCTCATGCTGAAAGCCGCCACAGGTGCTACCAGTCAGCACGATTGGTTCTATACCTTGAAAGTTGTCCTACAACTTGCCTCAAGTTTAGAGTGATCTCCTTCACTATGTCAATGCGGCGCGGTCCATGCCGGGTGGCACCCGGCGGCGGTCTTGCATGGCCTGCCGCGCGGCCCCGGTTTCAGAACCACTCAAGAGACTGGGTTCTTGTGACTTGTCTCACGCCCGCTAGGATGTACTACATGCAAGAGAATTTAGTGCTTGATCAGGTCGATGGTGATGGGGGCGCACCGGGCGTCGGGAGGCACGTCAGTGCTGCTGAGCGGGCCATTCTTGGCTTGAGGCGGCGCCTAGCTGATGGTTCCTTGTCTGCGGGTGACAGGTTGCCGTCCGAGCCCAGGCTGGCCGAAGAGCTCGGCGTTAGCCGGGTCAGCACACGGACCGCGCTCGCCCAGCTCGAGAGCGAGGGACTCATAAGTCGTCGACGCGGATCGGGGACGTACGTCAATTCCGTGAGACCTCTGGTCAGAAGTCTGCATCAGAACATAGGTGCCGACCAGTTGATTTCTTCCACGGGCCACGTTCCAGGAGTTTCTGAGATGTCCTGGCGCCAAAGCGGGGCCGACGCGGAAGTGGCGGAGCGTCTCGGTCTTCAACTCGGAGAACCAGTCATTCACCTTTACCGCGTGCGGACCTCTGATGGAACGCCTGTCACCGTGGAACACGACTATTTCCCAGCCTCCTTGCTCCCCGAACAACCCTTCAACCTGGGAGCATCGCTTTATTCGTTCCTCTCGACCGTCTGCGGGATTGAGATCTCGTTCGGGATCGCCGATCTCGAACCTGCGTTCGTGGGCGAGGAAAGAGGTGCCGTACTGGGGGTGGACAGCTCCGAACTGTGCATGGTGATCAAGCAGGTGGACTACGACGCTGCTGAAACCCCGGTGTCTTACTCCGTGGAGTACCACCTCGCCAGTGCCTTCGATTTCAGGCTCCTGCGGCAAGGACCGGCTCCCAAAACTCGTTCCAAAGATCGGGCATGAATCTGGGAACTCCTGCGGCAGATTCAGTCGCCGGGCGGGGCTGGAATGCTGCGCGAACGAACAGCGCCGGTCACTCGCCGGCAGGGACTCTGGGCAGGCCTTTGCGAAGGGCCGTGCTCCGGCCCGCGTAGCTGTCAATGACTTTGACGCTACCGCTGCAGAGGCTGATACGGCCCGGACGGATGCGGGGCTCTGCGCAGGTTTCCAATGTCAACGGCAGAATGACAGCCTGGGCCCGGACGCCACAGGTCGAGGGCTTTCCCGTGGCGGGTCCCGGTGCTCCTGCGATGACTGAATAGGAACGCAGGAGCACCGGAAGCCGCTAAGCTTCGACGGTTTTGGTGTCGGGAGTGCTGGGGCCGCCGGCCCAGACCATAAGCACCGGCTCAGTGCCCCTGTTGTGGATCCGGTGCGGCACGTTGGGCGGGAAAGCAAGGGTGTCACCCGCCGAGAGTGGATACTCTTTTTCGCCGTCGTCCATGACCCCTTCGCCTGAGACGACGTAGAAGACCTCCCACGCGCCGTCATGGCCTGGATCGACGGCGCCGGTCTCGCCTGGGTTGACGAGTGAACTGCCGAACCAAAGCTTGTCGTTGCGGAAGTACTCGCGGCAGAGTTCCGGACCCTCATAGAAGACCTTGGCTTCGTCGGGACGAACGATGAAGGGAACAGTTTCGGTGGTCATTTCCTACTCCTTTGTTGCTATTGGTTGTTGAGTTTCTCTTGGGCGGTCGTTCGTCAGCGGGTAGCTGGCTCTTCCACTTTCGGCGCCACGTGATTGGTTTCCCAGAAATCGGCACCCCGGATGTTGAGCGTCTGTGGGTCAAACACCGGGTCGAGTCCGAGTTTCTTTTGCCGGTCGTAGTCCTTGCAGATCCTGAAGACCATAGGGGCCATGAAGACCAGGCACAACATGTTGATCCAGCCGATGATGCCGAAGCCGATGTCGCCGATTGCCCACATGGAGGTTGCGTTTACCACTGCTCCGAAGAAAGAGATGGCCAGTGCACCGATTTTCAAGACGGCGTCTGCAACTTTGCTTGTACGGTTGCCCATCAGGAATACGAGGTTGGTTGTGGCCACGTAGAAGTAGAAGAGCTGGCAGGTGAAACCGAACAGCAGAACGGCCACGGCTACGAAGCCGCTGCCCCATCCGGGAACCATGGTGTCAATTGCTGCCTGGACAAAGTTCGGTCCCGGGGTGACTCCGGGGAGTCCGTTCATCAGGAATCCAGTGTGGCCGTCGGAGACGTTATAGGTTCCAGAGAGCACGATCATGATGCCGGTGGCCATGCAGATCAACAGAACATCGATGTAGATGCTGAAGGACTGCACGAGGCCCTGCTTCCCGGGGTGGGAAACCTGGGCCGCGGCTGCTGCGAAGGTTGCTTCGCCGTTGCCGTTGGCCGAGGCGAAGATTGCACGGCGGACGCCCCAGGAGACGGCGGCGCCGACAATGCCAGCAAAGATCTGGTTCGCGCCGAAAGCGGACGTCACAATGAGGGTGATGGCCTCCGGGACTTTCGTGATGTTGAAGGCGATCACGGTCAGGGCGGTCAGGAGGTAACCGACGGCTAGTACGGGGACCAGGATCTGGGCTGTTCGAACGATTCGTTTTGTTCCGCCGATGATGACAACTGCCAGAACAACCGACACGATGATGCCAGTGATCCACGGTTCTACCCCGAAGGCTTTTTCAGCACTGGTGGCGATGGTGTTGACTTGAAGGCCGGGAAAGACGAATGCGTAGCCGATCAGCCCGATGCCGCCGACGAAGGCGGCGACACGCGGGGCTTTGAGGCCGTACTTGATGTAGTAAGGCATTCCGCCCCGGTCTTCGCCGTTGACGCGTTCTTTGAACGTTTGAGCCAATACAGCCTCTGCGTAACCGACAGACGAGCCGACGAGGCCCGTGATGGCCATCCACATCAGCGCGCCGGGGCCCCCGAAGCCGATGGCCGTTGCCACACCGGCGATGCTCCCCACGCCGACACGGCTGGACAGCGCAAGCATGAGGGCCTGAAAAGGTGTAAGTCCGGAGGTGCTGTTTTCTCCCTCGCGGACCTGGCGGAGCATGTCGGGGAATTTCCGGAACTGTACTGCTTTGGTGCCGATGGTGAAGACGACACCGAGTCCCAGGACGAAGTACGCCATTGGATCCCAGATCCAGCCGCTGATCGTCGAGAGGATTTCTTCCATTGATGTTTCCGTTTCTGGCTTTAGCCGGAGGCGGCTGCTTAGGTGTTGAGAAGTTTCAGGGCGTGCTCGAGTCGCGTGAGGCGATCCGGGGAGAGGTCGAGGAAGGGTTCCCTGGGGGAACCAACCGGTACACCCTGCATTCGCAGTCCGGCTTTGACGGCCTGGGAGAACGGCAGTTCCAGCATCGCGTCAATCACGGGGTAGACGCGGGCCCACTTCTGACGTGCACCGTCCACATCGCCGCTTCGCAACGTCCTGACAACATCAGCAATCTCATTTGGGACTACGTTCGCTGCGCCGGCCATGATGCCGGCGGCGCCCTCCACCAGTGCGCTGAGCAGGAAGCTGTCCCAGCCGACAATCAAGGAGATGTCGTTGCTGTAGTAGTGGATGAGCCGCAATGCCTGTTCCCAATCACCGCTGGAATCCTTGACGTATTGAACGTTGGGAATTTCGCGGCCGAAGCGGGCGAGCGTTTCAGCGTCGAGGTTCACTCCGGTCACGCCGGGGTTGTTGTAGAGCATGATGGGGATCGTGATGGAGGCGGCCACTGCCTTGAAGTACTGGGTGATTTCTTCGATGGTCAGTGCTTCGTAGTACGGGGCGGCGAGCATGACGACGTCGGCGCCGGCCTGCTCAGCTGCCTGGGCAAGATTGATGGCTCGTTGAGCGGTGAGGGACCCTACGTTGGCTACTACGGGTACGCGCCCGGCGGTGTGTTTGACGACGACGCCGAACACGTGGATGCGCTCTTCATCGCTCATGGCGGAGACCTCTCCGGTGCCGCCGCCGGCGACGAGGGCGTCGATTCCTGCGTCGACGGAGCGGTCGACCAGCAACCTCAGCAGGTCATCGTTGATGGCGTCATTGTCGTCAAACGGGGTCGAAAGGGCGGTGAGGACGCCGCGGATTTCCTTGGACATGATTGTCGTTCCTTTTCTGGTCCGGAAGTTTCTGTGCAGGGCAGGGCTAGATCAAGCCGCGCTGGTGTTCAGTTGACAGCAGGCTGGCGGCCTCTTGGGCTGCGGTGAAGCCTGAGCTGACGGCGGTTTCGGTGTAGAGGGTCCCGAGGTAGTCGCCGGCGAGGAAGATGCGCTCTGAGGGCTTGGTCAGGATCGGCTGGAGCTTACTGCGGCCGGGGAAGCAGTACGGTGAACCGAACTCGAACTTCTCGACGCGGGCTTCTTGGACAATGTTTTCGAAGCCCGGGAAGATGTCATCGAGATCCCGGATGTAGGTCTTGGCGATGGTGTCTTCGTCGATGTCCCACAGCTTCCGGCCGAGGCTGGCGGGGGAGAAGGTCATCATGCTCCCGCCGGGCTGGCGTTCCTTTTCGCGTCCTCGAACGTGGCTTCCCTGATTGAGTGCCACTGTGAAGGACTTGTTGGCCGTTGCGATGCCGTAGGTTCCGTCGTACGGCATCGGGTGGGTCTCATTGGTCAGGAATGCCCCGGCGACGTGGGGGCCGTATTCGATCTGAGAGAGCGCCTCGCGCAGGTCATCGCGGAGGTTGACAGCGACCCGGTGGGTGATCGGCGCGGGGGTGGCCAGGACTGCGGTGCGTGCCTTGATCTCGTGAGCTACCCCGTCCTTGGTGTAGCGAACAACGACGTGGTCCTTGTTCTGGATCACTTCGTCCACGGCTGCGCCGAGTTCAATCCGGTCCCGGATGGTCTGTGCGATACCTTCGGTGAGAGTGGACGCGCCCCCTGAGATGGCCCGGCCCAGACCCTGACCGATGTTCCAGATCAGGCTGAAGTAACCGATGCCTGCCCCGGCGGACAGCTGGTCCGGATCCGCGGCAGAGCGCATCACGACCGGGATGAAGAACTTCTTCCCGTCCTCGGAGAGGTTGCCGATGTAGTCAGCAAATGTGCGGTCGTTCTCGAAGTCGTAGATGCGTTGCTGGCGCACTTCTGGGGTTTCGCCGGGGCGGGCGGCGACCGCACGGGTGTATCGGAGCACGTCGAGGGCAAGTTTGGCTCCGGGCTTCATGATGGACAGGCGGCCCTTGTTCGACATGGGGAACCGGAAGGGATAGGTCATGACCGGGCCGGTGGTCAGGAATTTTCCATTTAGTGCCATGCCCTGCAGTGACCCGGGGATTCGCGCGGAGCGGGTGCCGGTTTCTGCCAGGAGTTCGGAGGTCGAGCTTCCTCCGCCGGCGTACATGTGGCCACCCCAGTTCATGACGTAAGAGCCGCGTTTTTCGGACATGACTCGTCCGCCCACCCGCTTGGGGTCAGACTCGAGGACCTGAATGTCCCAGTGGCGGAGCCGCCAAGCGGCGGACAACCCCGCCAAGCCGCCTCCGATGATTATTACGTCCTTCATGGGGTTTTCCCTTTCACCTTTGAAACTTTGTAGCTGGATGACCGTCAAACGGCTGGTGGGGTTCTCCCCACCGCCAGTGCCGGGCGGTGGGGAGAAATTTATGGTGGCCTAGTGGGGATCCTGAGCCGGCTGGAGCAAGGGTTTGAGCGATTCCTGAAGTGTCAGGTAACGGTCAAACAGTTGGTCGTAGACGGCCGCGTTTTCCGGTTGAGGCTTGAACGTTCGGTCGACCTCGACGGCGGACATCGCAATCGGTGCGGCGGTTTCCCAGAGGCCGATTCCTACTCCGGCGATGAGGGCCGCGCCGCGGCACGCTGCGCTTCCGGCCCCGTGGAGGGTCCGGACGGGGATTTGCGTGGCATCTGCCTTGATCTGGCACCATGCATCGCTCTTGGAGCCGCCGCTGAGCGAGATAATTTCTTCGACGTTGACACCCAGTTGGGTTGTCGAGTCGATCATTCGCCGCAGAACCATGGTGACGCCTTCCATGATGCCTCGCGACAGATGCTGCTTTTTGTGGGCAAGCGTCAGCCCGAAGATCACACCGCGGGCATAGGGGTCCAGGTCGGGTGGGCCGGATCCCTGCAGGTGGGGGAGCACTATGAGCCCTTCGCTGCCGGGATCGACCTGTTTCACTTCCTGGTCGATGAGGTAATAGGCGTTGATCCCGCAGAGTTCTTCGATTTGGGTTTCAGCAGCGCAGAACTCGTCCCGGTACCAGCGCATCACCATTCCGCCGGTGGAGAAGTTGTGCAGCATGTACTGGCCCGCAACGGCTGCAGGGAAACATGGGACCCGGCCCGCGGAGTCCAGTGCAAGCTCTTCCACGATGGTCACACTGGTCAGTGCAGAACCGGTGCTTTCCGAGAAGATGCCCGGGACGGCGTTGCCTACGCCAAGGGCGCCGCATGCTTGGTCCAGAGCGCCGACTGACACGGGAAGTCCTGCCGGAAGACCCAGTTCCGCGGCAGAGTTCTCGTTGAGTGCTCCCACGATTTCGCCTTGAGCGGCCATTTCGGGCAGCTGGTCGGTGGTGAGGCCGAGGTATTCCAGCATTTCCGGCCAGTACTTGCGGGTGTTGATATCCCAAAGGATCGTAGAGCACAGCAAGGAGTCTTCGCTCACCAAGCGGCCGGTCATCCGGAAAACAAGATAATCCTTGAGCAACACGAACTTAGCGGTGCGTTCGAAGACTTCCGGCTGGTGCCGCTTGAGCCAAAGAATCTTGGCTGCCGGCCAGATGGCGTCCATGGCAACCTGGCCGGTCGTCTTATGAATGGCGGGACGACCGAAGTGCGCCTCGAGTTCTTCTGATTCGGCGGTCGCCCGGTTGTCCATCCACACGATCGCCCGACCGATGGGGTTGTTGTCGGAGTCCAGGCACAACATCGTTTCACCCTGTGCCGACAAACCAAGAACACTGAGATCTTTGGATGTGATGGAAAGGTCCCGCAGGACACCCCGTACGGCAGAGGCGAAGGTGGAGGTGTAGGTATCGGGGTCGAGCTCGACGTAACCGGCCTTGGGTGTGAGGAGAGAGTATTCCTCGGAATGGCTTCCGACCTCGGCACCTTCTGCATCAAAGACCGCAGCCTTGATCGCCGTGGTACCGACGTCAACGCCCAATAGGTAAGAACTCATCGATCTGCTCCAATGCTTGCATCAATGTTGACGAGCTCCTGGAGGTTATCGCGGAATGAACCCCCGGGCTTGAAGGCACCTTCGAACAATGCGCCACCCATGGTGTAACCGAAAGGCCCGATTTCCTGCATGCGACGAATCTTCTCTGCTGAGTTGATGCTGCCTGCGATGATCAAATTCTCGCCGCCGAGGTGGTGCTCCACAAGCTTTGCCAGCTGGATCGGGTCACCTTCCAAGTAGCGGTAGGCCACGAGGTCGATACCGTCAACGCCGAGCTCGCGCAGCCGGTTGGCATCGGCAACAATGTCTTCGGTTGTGCCCTTCAACTCAATGGGTGAACCGCCGACGTTGCCGCAGAACGGGAAGTACTTCAGCCCGGCGGCGTGGACCCTCTCCAGGACGGCTTCGGAGAAGACGCCCCCGGTGAAGTACTCAACACCGCAGTCGATGGCCAAGGATGCGGCGTCCAGCAATCCCTTTTCGTCGAAGTTCACAACCTCCAGGACCGAGGTTTTCCCAGCTTCCTTGAAGTCGTTGACCAATTGCTCCATTTCCGATGCCGGCAGGCCGACGTCCTTGAAGCCCCAATATTGGACGGGAAGGTCTGCTGACTCCCGGAAACATTCACGAGCATTGGAAACAGTCACGTCGTTGTGAGTGAGCATGACGATGATTTGGGGTTTCATATGGCGGAATTCTCCAAGGTCGAGTGGCTGACTGTGAGTTAGTGCGTCGGGACGCGACAGTTATCTGCGGAGCGCTTCTTCAAGGCCAACGTCGTTGATCATCCTCTTCGAAGCGCCTTCGGCACGGCACTCTCCCCTGACCGGATCAAGGGCGTTAGGCCGTTAGAAGTATTGGGAGTAGTCCCAACTATTTGCTAGTTGTCCTACAACTCTTCATCGACTATAGGTGAGCATCATCACGGTGTCAACGCAATTATGAACCTCAAGTTGTCCTACTTTGTGTACGATGTTGTACATGCAAATACAGGTTGACTTCAAGGGAGAAGGACCGGTTGCGGGAGCGATTGATTCGGGCCAGCGCCAGAGTGTGACTGCCAGAGCTCTTGAGTCTTTGCGGCAGCGATTGTCCGAGGAAACCTGGGCGGCCGGAGATCGGCTCCCATCGGAGCCGGCGCTGGCGAAGGAGATGGGTGTAAGCCGGGTGAGTGTGCGGGGTGCCCTCGCGCAATTGGAAGCAGAGGGACTTCTTACTCGACGTCATGGGTCCGGAACGTATGTAAACTCGGTGCGTCCCCTCGTGCGGAGCCTGCACCTTAACATCGGATCCGATGAGCTCATTAGGACACGGGGACACATCCCCGGAATCGCCGAAATGTCCTGGCGGCACGAAATGGCGGATGGTGAAACCGCTGGCCGCTTGGCTATTGACGTGGGTGACCCGGTACTCCATCTCTACCGAGTCCGCACCTCGGACGGCGCCCCGGTTACCGTCTCGCATGACTATCTCTCCGCCGCGTTGATTCCGGACCAGCCTTTGAGTCTCGGGCCATCGCTTTATGCTTTTCTGTCGACGGTGTGCGGTATCGAGGTCAATTTCGGCATCGCATCGCTTGAACCCACCGTGGTCACGGAAACGCTGGCCTCGATTTTTGGTGCTAGGCCCGGGGAATTATGTTTGGTCGTGAAGCAAGTGGATTACGACCAGGCCGAGCGGCCGGTTTCATATTCAGTCGAATACCATCTTTCGTCCGCCTTTGACTTCCAGTTGGTCAGGCAGGGCCCTTCTTCCCCCGGTGCGCGCACGGCCTGATCCAGGCAGGATTTGCCTCACCACTACATGCCTAAAGCGCCGGACGGAATACTCCGTAACCCCGTGACCACGGCCGGATTGGCGGTGGCCACGGGTACTCGCTCCGCATTCGTGCCCAGTGGTCGATCATGGTGGCCTGATGAGGCCTTCTATATCTCCGCACCCAGTGGCACGCGGGGTGCCGCGAGTGTACGAATGACGTCCTCGGCCACCCGGTCCGCCTCAACAAATGCTCCGTGCGATCCCGCCGTCGTAGAACTCCAGTCACCTGCGAAATGGAGTCCGCTAACCGGCCGGCGGATATCATCGAGGGCTTCCGCCCGGCCCAGGCCAAGGAGGGCGAAGCAGTGCTCCCACGTTTGAATGTGGTAACCCTTGATCCTTCCACGCAGCGCAGGAGCAACTGCGAGGAAATCCTCAAGCCATTCCAATTCGGCGGCCGCGTTGCCCGGCAAATCCGGCTGATAACCCGACTGGTTTGCGTAGCACATGTAATGCACTATCCCCGGGCTTTCGCTGCTGCGCCAGCGCCCGGGGGTTGAGTTGAGGATGCAGTCGAAACGGTGACCAACAGTCGTCACCATGCCCCAGTCCCGGTACTTAGGGAGATCTGTGACGTCGGCGGCGATAACCATCGTTGTGTTGCCCGGAGTCTCGGCAGCTTCGAGTGCGGTTTTTTTCCATGAGGGCAGGTCGGGTGCGATCTGATCAATCAAAGGCGCAGGAATAGCCAAGAGCACCTGCCTGGCTTCCAGCACAGTTTCCCCTTCTGGGGTCTCTGCTGTGACTTTGTAGACCCCGTGTCCGGGATCGAGTGCCACACTCGTCACGGTAGTAGAAACGCTCACGGCGCCGGGGTCCAAACGTGCTGCCATGGCCAGCACAATGGATTGCATCCCGTCAATGAGAAGCCGACGGTTTTCGCTCTCGTGCGCGGGATAACTCGCGAAGTACCGCAGAGCGTACTGCGCGATGATCTCTGTTGGATCACCGACAGCTCCAGCCCGGATGGCAGTTGCCACAATATTACGAACCTTGGGTGACAGTTGCCCGAGGCGCTCGGCCACGCTTAACGAGGACAGCTCTTCAGCCCGCTCTGTGAAGACTCCACCGCTGGTCATTGCCTTGTACTCGTCAACGGATTCATCGAGGATCCGGAGCAATTCATCACGTTCGCGGGCGTCGAGGGGCAAACCCGCCACGACTTTTTCATTCGTGTCTCCGACCGACGTGACGCCGCCGTAGCGAATGCCATAAGTGCGCGGTTCGAAGGGGATCGTGACGAGACCAAGTTCGCCCACCAGCTCATGCGTCCTGGTCCCGACGTATACAAACTGCGCACCGGTGTTGGCAGTGCCGCCAGGGAGCTGGACGCTTTTCGTTCTGCCGCCGAGTTGGTCTGAGGTTTCAAGAACTTTTACTGCAAGGCCGGATTCCCGCAACTGGTACGCAGTCCCGATGCCCGCGGGACCCCCGCCGACAATAACCAGATCAAAAACGGTCATTCTTTTCCCTTCCGATCCGGCACACCAAATCCGTGCCCCTGTGGTTCGGCACAGATGCGAGCTCCTTTGATCAGAGGCTCACCGCTGAGGCGGGGTACCGGTCATGTGCATCGTCCTCGGCGGTCGCCGAGAGATTCATTTCGCTGTTGTCCCACCGTCGAGACGGAAGCAACTGATCGAGATTTCCACGAGTTGTCACACAACTTGCAAGCCATGGAAATGCTAGGTGGAGTCGGTGCTGTAGTCAATGAATCCCGGCCAAATAAAGGGAAATCGGGTTTCCTCGGAGGCTCAGTCCGCCGACATGAGATTTTAAAGTGATCTCATGTTTTCCCAAAGATGTAGACAAGTCTGCGAACCCTGTCTAAAGTGTCATTAGGCGGAAGTTGTGAGACACACCACAGTCCGCCCTAACCGAGCAAGTCACGCGGCCCCTGCGGAAACGGCACCTTCAGTGGACCGATCTCAGGGTTATGCGTCCGCTAACTGAAGGAAATGAAATGGGCTTAAGCTTTGGCACAAAAGCTCCCAAGCTGGCACTGTCCGGAGACGTCGTGGTCTCTGGCCTCGGCAAGAGCTATGGGACGAGCCGCGTATTGTCAGACGTTAATCTGACGATGAACGAGGGCGAAGTAGTCTCCATCATTGGGCCGTCCGGGGCGGGCAAGAGCACCTTCCTACGCTGCCTGAACTACCTGGAAATCCCAACTGAGGGTGAAATCTCCATTGGGGGTGCGCACGTGGTCGCGGGCGGGAAGCTGCCGGAGAAAGCGAGCCTCGATCACCTGCGTCGCGTGACAGGAATGGTGTTTCAAAGCTTTAACCTCTTTCCGCACCTGACCGTCATGGAGAACATCACTTTGCCCCAGCGCAAGGTACTTGGATCATCGAAGGAGCAGGCCGAAGAGGTCGCCAATAAACTGCTCAAGCGCGTCGGCCTGCCAGAGAAGGCCAAGGCTTACCCGGCACGCCTCTCGGGTGGCCAACAGCAACGCATTGCGATCGCCCGGGCGCTGGCGCTTTCGCCCAAAGTCATGCTCTTCGACGAACCCACCTCAGCGCTGGACCCTGAGATTGGCCTCGAAGTCCTCGCCGTTATGCGGGACCTGGCAGAGGAGGGCATGACCATGATGGTAGTTACGCATGAAATGCACTTCGCCCGCGACGTCTCCAGCCGCATTATGGTCATGGGGAACGGAGGGGTGCTCGAAATCGGGGCCAGCGAACAAGTCATGACCCAGCCGGCGAACGAGCGTACCCGGCAGTTCCTCAAGGCCGTTCTGGACCGGTGAGAAATTCATGAACCCCCAACTGCTGTCCTCAATCGCCCAAGGCATCGGACTCACCCTTTACGTGACAGGGGCTTCGCTCCTGATCGGTGGCCTCATTGGTCTTGTCCTGGTCGGAGCTGCCCGTTCCCCGATCGGGATTATCCGTACCATCGCCAACGTCTACATCAACGTCGTCCGGGTCATTCCGCCAATTACCTGGCTCTTCCTGATCTACTTCGGGCTCCCGCAGTTCGCCTTGCGGTTGACCACAATCCAGGCAGCGATCATAGGATTTTCCATCATCGCCTCAGCGTTCATGGCCGAGATCTACCGCTCAGGTTTGCTGAGCATTCCTGTCGGTCAACGCGAAGCAGCCCACGCTCTGGGTCTCAGTAGTATCACCACTGTCGGACACATCATCACCCCCCAGGCATTCCGTGTCGCACTCCCCGCGATCGCCACTTATGGCATCGGGTTGCTTAAGGATTCGGCTCTGGCTTCCACCATTGGTGTCCGCGAAATCACCTATTACGCCCAGCAAAGTGCAAAACAGACTAATGAAGGTCTTCAGGCGTTCGTCGTAGCCGGCGTGCTTTACATCCTGATCAGCCTTGTCGTCGCTCTCATCTCGCGCAGGGTCGACCTCACATTGCGTCGGAAGATCGGAGTGGCATGATGGATGTGTTCTCCCAGTGGCTTGAATGGTTCCCAAACCTTCTCCCAGGGCTGATAGTCAGCCTCCAGCTGACAGGGCTTTCCCTTCTCTTCGGGTTCCCGTTCGGACTTCTCCTCGCTGTCATGGCCACAGCGAAGTTCGCTCCGTTTCAGTGGATTTCCTTCTTCTTCGTAGAGATTGGACGAGGGCTGCCGGCCTTGGTGCTTCTTTACCTGATGTACTTCAGCCTTCCGGATGCCGGCATTATCCTGAATTCGTTCACGACAGCTGTGATCGCTTTGAGCTGGAACACCGGAGCCTACGCCTCCGAGTACTTCCGTGCAGGGCTGGCAGCGGTTCCGCTGGGCCAGAAGGAAGCGGCACTAACCTCTGGGCTCCGAGGCTGGACTGGATTCCGCCACATCATCCTTCCCCAGGCACTCCGGATCTCCACGCCACCCCTGGCCGGCCTCGCCGTCCTTATTTTCCAGGGAAGTGCTCTGGCATTCGTTATAGCCGTGCCAGAACTGATGTCAAAGGCCTCCGAGATCGGCTCCATCACTTTCGAGTACCTCAACGTCTATGTACTGACGGCAGTGATCTATGGGTCACTTACGCTCGTCTTCCTTGCTCTGGTCAGGGTGCTTGAATGGCGCCTCGGCCGTCACCTACAACGCAACTGATCCGCTTCGTTGCATCAACCGGGGTGTTACCCCACCACCCCAGCAAAGAAAGAGAAACCATGTCACGAATCCCTCGTACTCTCGTGCGCGCGCTTTCCGCCGGTACCGCCGCCGGTCTGCTCGCCATATCGCTCGCCGCTTGCGGTGGCAGTGACTCCGCAGGCGTATCGGCGGACTGCACCCCAGCGCACAAGGACCTCAAAACGGTCACGCCGGGCGAACTTACAGTCGCAAGCTATGATTTTGCCCCCGCAACAGTCCTGAATGGCGACAGCCTTTCGGGCATGGAAGGTGACCTGATCAACGAGATCGCCAAATTGGAGTGCCTCAAGGTTACGGTCAATTCTTCAGGTGGCGCGGGTGCGGTGATCTCGTCAGTTCAGACCAAGCGGGTCGACATCGGATCGGGAAACTGGCTCCGTACCAAGGCACGCACAAAGATCGTCTACCTGAGCACTCCGCTGTGGAGCGATCCCCAGGCCGTCGTCTCCACCCAGGGTCTCACCAGTGACGACCTCGCCGGTCACGTGGTCGGCTCGACATCCGGAAACCTCTGGAACGACAGCATGCAAAAGTGGCTTGGAGACAAGTTCAAGGTCTACCAAGACGATGAATCGCTCTTCGCTGACCTGAAAGCGGGCCGCATTGAAGCCGCCCTGCAAGGCGCTGCTTCAGCCCAGTACAAGCTCAAGCAAAACCCGATTGACGGTGCCCAGGTGATCAACGTCAAGCCAAACCCGAACGTCCCGGAATTTGGCGCCGTAGGACAGGTCATGTTGCCCTCGAGCCTGGAAAACGAGGCTTTCGGCAAGGCGTTGGATGAAGACATCGAAAAGCTCCGCAAAGACGGCACCATCAAGACCATCCTCGAAAAGTACGGAATCGACCCCGCCGCCGGCGAACCAGGCGCCCCGAGCGAACTCTAACCCGGGTTCTGTATCCACAAAGGCGGCGCTGGACCTCGTCCAGCGCCGCCTTAGGTATCCCCTCGTCTCGTCAAGGGGCATCAACAGTAAGAAGATCGGGCCTATGTAGAGCGCCCGGTCTGGCGAACCGATCCTAAGGAGTAGACCAGTGAGTGGAATCATTGTTGTCGGAGTCGACGGAAGTCCCACAGCCAGAAAGGCGGCCGAAACCGCACTGGAGCTTGCCACAGCGCTGGATGCGACTCTTCATGTGGTGTCAGCCTTTGATAGCGATCGCTCCGAGGTGTTTGGTAGCGGTAGCAGCAAATGGCTGCTGTCCGATGAGGACAAGGCCGACCACGTTGCCCGCAGCGTGGCTGACACCCTGGGTGGGAATATCGAGATCACACATGCCTCAGCCAGTGGCAGGCCAGCAGATGCCCTGATCCGGGAAGCGATACGCAAGGAAGCCACTATCATCGTTGTCGGCAACCGCCGTATGCATGGCATAGGCAGAGTACTCGGCAGTGTCGCGAACAGTGTCGCCCACAATGCGCCCTGCGACGTCTACATCGCCAACACCTACGACTCGGAATAGACAGGCCACCGGGGCAGAACCATCTTGGAAACTGTCGCTTACGGCGACATATACCCTCGTTTCGGCCGGCGCCGGTGGCCGGTTCTTGTCCAGCAGTGCATGTTTCAGGACTTCACTGCAAATACCCCAGCGCTCCAGCCAGAATGGAACCAGGAATGACCTCCAGGAAAACGATAGCCGCAATCGATGTCCACACCGGCGGCGAGGCCGGCAGAGTCTTGCTCGATGGCCATTTATGGGTGAAGGGCGCCGACATGGCCGCCCGATTGCAGTACTGCCGTGAACACCTTAATGACCTCCGGCGGCTGGTCCTCACCGAGCCTCGAGGGTACCCGAGCCTTCTCGGTGTCCTGGTCCTTCCGCCGGTCAATCCGGAGAGCGACTTCGGCATCATTGTGCTCGAGCAGGGGTCCTACACCCCAATGTCGGGGGCAAACCTGATATGTGCCGTAACTGCGCTGGTCGAAACCCAAAAAGTACCCGTCACGGAACCAATAACCTATCTTCAAGTCGATACAGCCGCGGGCACGGTAGCAGTCCGCGCGGAAGTGTCAGGCGGACGTGTCATCAACGTCGAAATCGACAACGTTCCGGCCTTCGTCGTTGCACTCGATCACGTCCTGACACTTCCCGGATACGGTGAAGTTGCCGTCGACATCGTCTTTGGCGGTCAGTACTACGTGCAGGCACCAGCCGAAACCTTCGGTATCAAATTGAACCCGAACTCCGCTGAAGACATCATTCGCGCAGCCAACGTCCTGCTCGCCGTTGCCCGGCGGGACGTGCCTGTGAAGCATCCCCTTCAACCCGGTATCGACCACGTCGCGGTTCCTCTTCTCTACGGTCCGGCCGAAGGCCCGGGTGCCCACGGAAGGAGCACCGTCGTCATCCCCAATGGAAGTCCAGACCTGGATGACCCCCGCACATGGCGCGGCGGAACCCTGGACAGGTCGCCCAGCGGAACCGGAACAAGCGCCCGGATGGCGGCTCGGTTCGCCCGCGGAGAGCTTCAGCTGAACGAACCGTTTGTCCACGAAAGCATCCTGGGCACCACGTACACCGGCCTTCTCCGCGGAGAAACCCGGGTCGGCGATCACCCCGCGGTACTACCCACGATCAGCGGACGCGGCTGGATCAGCGGCTTCCACCAGTTTGTGATCGACTCCGATGATCCCTTTCCTGCCGGTTACACCCTCGGCGACATTTGGGGTCCCAGCCAGGACTGAAAGCAAAGTCGCCCGCACTGCCCGGCACCTCCGTGGTTCATGCATCGGAGGCACCTATACTCGATGCATGACTACTGAGCGGGCCGAAAAGGCTGAAACTGCCGCGCCCGATTCACGTACTGTCGATGCCGCTGCACCCGGTCCGTTGGAAGATGTCATTGCGTTGCAGGTAAGGCGGCGCCGACTGGAAACTGGAATGTCCGCTGCCAAGTTGGCAGCGGAAACGGGATTGTCCAAGGCGATGATCTCCAAGATTGAGTCGGCAAGCACTTCGTGTTCCCTGACGACGCTACAACGGCTGGCGGAGGGCCTGAACGTGCCCGTCACAGCTCTCTTTCAAGGCGCTGACACCGAGCGTGAAGCCACACTGACCAAATCGGGCGAAGGCAGTGTAACGGTTCGGACAGGTACCCGCCATGGTCACGAATATCGTTCCCTGGGGGCGTTAAGGAGGCGGGAACACGCCATTGAGCCCAGCTTGGTCACGCTGACCGATGCCTCTGCTGTTTTTCCGCAGTTCCAGCACAGCGGCACCGAGTTTATCTACATGCTCGAAGGGCGCATGATCTATAGCCATGGATCCTACGAGTATGAGCTGGCCCCGGGGGACTCGTTGGTCTTTGAGGGCGAAGGTCCGCATGGCCCTCTGCAGTTGTTGGAGCTGCCCATCCGGTTCCTGGCAGTGACAGCGCCCTGATCTCCGGGCTGAACTGATGGCGTTGACGTCAACGACTGGCGGTCCGATACAGCCCGATCAGCGCCAAAGTTCCCTGGCCTTGGATGAGGTCAGGTTCGCCCTTTGCACCGAATACTGTATCCAAAATGTTCAGTTCCCTTCCGCGGACGTGAGCTTGACCCTCCAACAGGACAGCAGCCTGGTAGGACCGCAGGAGGTGCTCCTTCATCGGGATGATTGACACGCTGCCTCCGGCATGGCCCGTGCGGCACATAAGGTTCAGGTTTTTTACGGGCCCTTTGGGCAGAGTTGCTCTCGTGGGTATCCCGCCGTCGAACGCCAGCGGCTGATAGTGGGAAGCCAGCCGGGATTTGCCATTAAGCGACAGGTGTAGTGGTCCGCCGTCGACAACCGTTAGGATGCGCCCGACGCCGGGAAGCGCAGAGAAGTCTCCGGGCTGCCCGACGTCGGCTACGGAAAGCCGCCAATCCCAGCGGTCGCCTGCTGCGAAGCTGACGGTGCCGTCTTTGCTGATGGCCCCCGATGCGATGACTTTTACGGTACCGCTCCCATTGATCCAGTGGGATTCGGCTATATCGCTGTAACTGACGATTTTCATCAGGAGCGGGAGGGAGAGCCGAGCATCTCCGGTTCTTCATCGACGAGGTAGGCCTCTTCGGCGTGGGCTGCGAGGTCTATTCCGCGAAGTTCGTCCTCGGGCCGGATCCGCAGGCCGACTGTTACCTGGACGAGCTTGGCGACGAGCCAGGTAGCTACAAAGGAGTAGAGAAGTACAGCACCGGTGGCAAGCGCTTGGGTTCCGAGAAGCCCGAGACCGCCTCCGTAGAGCAGTCCCGCGGTCTTGTTGGGTGCTGCTTCAGTGGCGAAGATGCCGATGAGTAGGGTGCCGATGATGCCGCCGACCAAGTGAACTCCGACGACATCGAGGGAGTCGTCGTAGCCTAGCCGGTATTTCCATTCGACGGCCAAGGAGCACACGGCTCCGGCGATGGCTCCGATGGCGATGGCGCCCAGTGGGCTGACAGCGGCGCAAGCTGGGGTGATGGCAACGAGCCCGGCAACGAGTCCGGAGGCGGCGCCGATGCTGCTGGCCCGGCCGCGGCGGAAGCGTTCGACGGCGATCCAGCCCAGAAGCGCGGCGGCGGCTGCTACTGACGTGGTAAGAAAAACGACCGCGGCAGTGTTCCCTGCTGCGAGGGCGGATCCTGCGTTGAATCCGTACCAGCCGACCCAGAGGAGTCCGGCGCCGACGAGGACGAGTGGGCGGCTGTGTGGCTTGACGTGTTCGCTTTTGGGCCATCCGGCGCTGCGGCCAAGGACCAGGGAGAGGGCGAGGGCAGCCACTCCGGCGTTGATGTGGACTGCTGTACCGCCGGCGAAGTCGATGGCTTTGAGGTTGTTGAGGATCCACCCGCCGGTGACGCTGCCGTCGGCGGAGTTCAGGGCGAAGACCCAGTGGGCGACGGGGAGGTAGACAACAGTGGCCCAGAGTGCGGCGAACAGCATCCAGGCGCCGAACTTCATGCGTCCTGCCGCTGCACCGGCGATGATGGCTGTAGTGATGCCTGCGAAGAAGAGCTGGAATGCGGCGAACAAGGCTGGGGGGACGGGGGCGTTGGGGTCGTCGGCCAGCAATTGTTCCAGCCCAAGGTACTGGGTGGGGTCGCCGAGCAACCCGGCACCACCGAGGGAGTTGCCGAACACGGCGGAGTAGCCGAAGGCTGCCCAGAGGACGGCGACGATGCTGACGCCGCCGAAGCACATCATCATCATGTTCAGGATGCGGCGTGAGCCGACCATTCCCCCGTAGAAGAGGGCCAGTGCGGGGATCATGAGACAAACCAGGGCCGAGCTGACCAGCAGCCAGGCGACATTTCCCGTATCCATGGGAAACCCCTTTCGAACGGATTTTGTTGGGTGCGGTGGTACGCGTGGGAGCGGGTGACCTCCGCCCCCACGCGGGTCTAGGGTGCTATGCGAGGGCGGGGGTGTCCCAGAGATTCAGTACGGTGCCGATGTTTTTCTCCTCCGCTGTGCGGTAGAGGTCTGTTGCCCAGGCGACGTCTTCGATGGGCATGCCGCCGACGGAGTACAGGATAATTTCTTCGTCGTCGCGGCGGGCCGGGAGCTTGCCGGTTGCAATGTCGGCGATTTCTTCGATCTTTGACGCGGGAAGCTTGCCTTCTCCCAAGAGGCCGAACCAGTGAGAGCCGGGAATGCCGAGGATTTGGTAGGCGGTGGGGCCGTATTCTTCGAGCCAGGCCTGATAGAGGCCTTCGGCGTCGATGACCAGCCGGGCGTCGCCCTGGAGGAAGTCGTCGTCAAAGCGGGCTGCTGCCGGCAGGAGCAGGAGTGCGCCGGGCTTGATGGCGTGCTTGGGGAAGTAGGGGAAGGCGTCGCTTCCGGCTGCGTCGGTGGAGGTTGTTGCCATGACGACGTCGGCCTCGGTGATGGCCTCTTCGATGGTCGCGGCAGCGGCTACTTTGGTGAGCTGGGGGAAGGTGGCCTGTGCCCAGTCAACGAAGGCCTGGGTGCTGCCGGTGCTGCGGCCCTTGACGTAGAGGGTGTCGATCGAGGGGCGAAGGGCCAAGGTGGTGGACAGGACGGAGCGGGCGATGACGCCGGGTCCTACGACGGCGGCGACTTTTGCATCCGCTTTGGCCAGGTGCTTGACGCCGACGCCCGGGACGGCGCCGGTACGGTATGCGCTGAGGAGGTTGGCGCTCATGATGGCCAAGGGGGCGCCGGTGTCGCTGTCGTTCAGAACGAAGACGTGGATGGAGCGCGGCAAGCCCTTGGCGCGGTTTTCGGTGTTGGAGCCGTACCACTTCACGCCCGAGGTGCCGAAGCGGCCACCCAGGTAGGCCGGCATGGCCATGAAGCGCCGGTCGGGTCCGTCCTTGGGCATGCCCTCGAACTCAGGGGCTGCCGGGAAGGTGATCATGGCTCCGTGGGAGTTTCCGTTTTCGCCGGCCATTCGGTAATCGCCCTGCCGGAGCAGGACAAGCGCTTCCTCCATGACATCGGTGCAACGCACCAAATCGCCTACGCCGGCTTTGATCATGTCGGGTTCGCTGAAGTAGCGGAAGTTGATTGCGGTGGACACAGGTACTCCTTTGTGGATCATGTCATGAAACGTTGATAACTACTAGTAAACGCTGTTCGGGTTTCCGGTCTGTCATCCGGATGTTTCCGACATGTAACTTCCGCCGAAAGCAAGGCCCCCGCGCGTAGAGCACCCGCGCCGACGGATCGGCGCGGGTGCTCTATTGTTTGTTCAGCTCAGAAGGCTGGCGAGGGCGTCGGCCAGGACTCGGGCCCCGGTTTCGGCGTCTTCGTCCAGGACGTGTTCCTCGGGCGAGTGGGAGATGCCGCTCGGGTTCCGAACGAACACCATCGCGGTTGGGACGTAGGGGGAGAGGACTCCGGCGTCGTGTCCGGCACCGGTGTCCAGGATGGGGGCCTCCGGGAGGGCCAGTTGAAGTGCACCTTGGAGGCCGGGGTCGAAATGAACGGTTGTACTGAGCGACTCTTCGCTAAGAGTGACTGTGCAGCCTTCCTCGGCGGCGATCAGTTGGGCCTGTTGGTGGATGCTTTCCACCACGGATGCTGTGACCGCGTCATCGGGGTGGCGAACGTCGAGCCAGAAGTCCACGCGCGAGGCGATGACATTGGTTCCGCCGGGAACCGGCTGCAACCTACCCACAGTGGCCCGGGCATGAGGCTGGTTCCGGGCGGTGTCGCGGATCGCGACGACGGTGCGGGATGCTGCGATCATAGGGTCGTGGCGGTCTGCCATCAGCGTTGTTCCTGCGTGGTTGCCTTGGCCGGTGACGCTTAGGCGCCAGCGGCCGTGGCCCAGGATGGACGAGGCGATGGCGATGGGCTGGTTGAGGTCGATCAGGCCGCGTCCTTGTTCGACGTGCAGTTCCACGAACGCACCGATGAGGCCCAGCAATTCTTCGTCCTTGCCGATGTGGCGCGGATCCAGACCGTTGGCCTTGGCGACGTCGGCGAAGGTGTTGCCATCGGGGTCACGAAGGTTCCGGGCCTTGTCGGGGTCGATGGCGCCGGTCATGAGCCGGGAGCCGAGGCAAGCGACCCCGAAGCGGGAGCCTTCTTCTTCGGGGAAAACCACGACAGCAAGTGGCCGGGTCGGGACGGTGCCGCGGGTTTTGAGGATGTCAACGGCCACGAGGGCTGAGGCGACTCCGAGGGGGCCGTCGAAGGGGCCGCCGCCTGGGACGGAGTCGAGGTGGCTGCCGGTGACCAGGGCGTTGGCACGGTCCCCGCCTGGGGTTTCCCACCAGGCCCAGGTGGCGCCGTTCCGGTCGGTTTCCACGGCCAGGCCCCGCTGGATGGCTTGGTGGATGAACCATTCGCGAAGGTCCAGTTCTGCGGTGGAGTACACGGGGCGGGTGTACCCGCCGCGCACCGGATCGGTACCCAGGTTGGCGATGTCGGAGAGCAGTCCGGTGACCGTTGCCGCCCTCGTGCCTTTCTGCTGTGTGAGGTTGCCGGTGGTGTTGGCCATTAGTGGGCTCCTGCTGCAGTTGCCTGGGCGGCGAGGCGGAACTGTTCGGGGACGGTCCCGGTGCCGGTGGCGAGGTCGGCGGCGAATTGGCCGATCAGTGGCGCGAACTTGGCGCCGTGACCTGAGCAGGGGGAGAGGATGGTGATGCCTTCAGCGCGGTCGATGATGAAGTCTTCGGTGGGGGTGTTGGTGAACAGGCAGGTGGTCTCCGCGTACGGTTCGGGCACTAGGCCAGGCAGGTACTTCTCGACGTAGTCGATGACCCGCCGGCGGTTAACCGGGTCGATGACCCCGTCCTGGCTTGCGGCGGATGGCAGAATCTTCCCGCCGTTGTATTCGGCGACCTTTTGACCCCGGAAGCCTGCATCGCGGCCTCCCGGCAGGCCGTAAGACTGCCAACCCTCACGCTTGTGGATGAAGGTTGGCCACGAAGCAGGGGCGGTGCCGTCAACGTAGGGGAAGTGATAGGCCTGCTCCTGCCGAACCTCGAAGTCCGGGAAATGCTCAAGGAAGGAAGTCGGCAGAGACAGGGACCCTAGTAGCTTGGGAAGCCACCCACCCGCTGCAACGACAATGTTTGCTGCCTTGATCGATCGCCCATCAAGGGACGTCAGAGTGTAGGCACCCGCGGTCTCGGTGATGCAGGCCAGTTCCCAATTGGTGTGCAGAGCAGCGCCGTGGTCCACCGCTTGGTCGACCATCGCCTCAACGGATTCGTGGGCGTCGATGACACCGGCGCCGGGGTGCCAGAGAACGTCGGTGTCGAAAGCGATCTGGCCCCATCGGTCCTGGGCTTCTTTGGCGCTGAGGAGTTCGTGCTCAATTCCGTGGGTGGCAAGCGCTGCAGCAAGGCGTTCGGGCTTCCGGACGGCGCCGTAGTCCACCGCGCCGGTGGGGGTGATGAGCTGCTTTCCGGACAAGCGGGTCAGTTCGTCCCAGCCGGCCTTCGCTTCCACGACCAGGCCCGTGTAGAAGGTGTCCGGGTAGGCGTAGCGGAAGATGCGCGCCGAGCCGTGGGAGCTTCCAGCGTCGTTGGCAGGGGTGGTGCGTTCCAGCAGGGCAATGTCGTGGCCGCGGGCGGCGAGCTGCCAGGCCGTGGCAGCACCGGACAACCCGGCTCCGACAACGACGTATTCGAACGATTCCATGAGTGGCTCCTGTTGTTGGTTGCGTTTTCTGCGCTGAATCCAGTTACCCACCCATCAGGTGCCTGCGTCCAATATCATTTTTGAAGGAATTATTGTTGTCAATCGAAAGAATGGTCTATGGAACTGAGGCAGCTTCGATACTTTCTCGTCGTCGCGGACGAGCTGCATTTCGGCCGGGCGGCTGAGCGCCTGCACCTGACCCAGCCGCCACTGACAGTGGCGATTCGGCGGTTGGAGAGTGAGCTGGGCGTCCAGTTGTTTGATCGGACCACCCGTCGCGTTAGCCTGACCCCCGCCGGCGAGGCCTTCGAGAACCGGATCCAACGCGCCGTGAAAGAACTCGACGACGCTGCCGGTGACGTTGCCAGCGTTGCTGCCGGACAAAGCGGCCGCATCAGGGTCGGCTTTGTTAGTTCCGCAAGCTACACCACCATTCCCGAAGCGATCAGGACCTTCCGCGAACGCCGGCCACGCGTGGAGTTGATCCTCAGCCCACTCACCAGCGGGGAACAAATTGAGCAACTGCTCGACGGCGAACTGGACCTTGGGTTGGTCCGTGACCCTGGCGAAGTTCCCGGCCTAAGACTGGAAGCCCTAACCTCCGAGGAGTTGGTCGCTGTCCTGCCGGAAGCTCACCCGCTGGCGGCGCGTGACGAAATTCGGCCTGAAGACCTAGAAGGTGAGCCGATGATCCTCTTCCCGTATCGCCTCATGCCGGGTTTCATCGCCCGGGTGCTGAGCCTCTTTGATGAGTTGGAAACACCCCCACAAGTGGTTCAGCAGGCCATTCACCAAGAGACAGTGCTCGGTCTTGTGGCCGCAGGGCTGGGAGCGTCGATTCTTCCCGAGTCCGTAGGGCGCTTCCAGATGCCCGGCGTCGTAAGCAGGCCCATCTCGGGGAGCCCCCAGACGACCCTCTATGCGGCTCGAGGAAGAAGGAGCCACTCGCCCGCCATCGACCAGTTTGTGGAGTGTCTGCGCGCTCCATCTGGCGTTACATAGTTGAAACCCGTGAGAGACTCGCCGGAAAACCAATTTGTTTACTCTTGTTATTCATAGTTTACTGCTGCTACACAGAGCATGAAGGAAGATATGAAGAAGAGAAGCCTTTTGGCTGCCAAGCGATCTTTAGCGGTTTCCCTGAACTCAGGCCTCAGGACAGGTGACCATTGCCCCCACAGTGGTTGGTGGGCTGTGGAAGGCGACCCTGAATCAGCGAGATTTGTCAGCGAGGGAGCCGTGATGCCCGCACATCGAGGCTTGGCAGTTGGTTGGTCACGAATTGCCGCGGGAGCGACGGCACCCACTCAATAGACCAAGCCGCCTTTGGGTAAACTCGCCTGTCCCGTTGTGGTGACATCGGCCGCGGTTCCGCGGAAACGCTTCCGCGGATGAGCGCTCGGGTATCGGATGTCCACGCTCAACGCCGCACAAGGTGGTGCTTTCGAGAACCTTTGACGGAAAGCCCCGTTAGTACGCCTCTTGACCACAGTCGATCTTACGGCCCTGGGTGGGCGTTGCGTTTCGAGCGCCTAAGGCTGTTGTCTCTGCCCAATGCTTAAAGGGGTAAGGGTGGGAATCTATGACGATTCCCACCCTTACCCCTTCTGGATAGAAGCAGTCGTGCCCGCCGCCGCTGTCAATCGCTCAGCAATTTTCGCCTCCGCGAAGAGTCTTCAGTTGTCTGGCTAAGCGACGGTCGTTTCTTTTTCGGAGTCCTGAAGGTGTGGGTAAACAGCGACGAAGCGGCTGTACTTGTACTCTCCGCAGGTGTAGGGCTGCTTTACAGCGGGGTGCTCATTGTCCACACAGGTCGGTACCGTTTCGACGGGCGCCTGGAAGTCCAGATCGATGAAGAACGGGATGGAGTACCTGGCTTCTCCGCTGGTGTTGATAACGCGGTGCAGGGTCGAAGAGTAGCGGCCGTTGGTCATGAATTGCACGAGGTCGCCGATGTTGATCACGAAAGCTCCCTCGACGGGCGGGGCCGTGATCCACTCTCCCTCGCTGTTTCGAACCTGAAGGCCTCCCACGGCGTCCTGGGAAAGAATTGTCAGGAACCCGTAGTCGGTGTGGGCGCCGATGCCCATCTCCGCCTCGGTGATCTGCCCCTTCATAGCGGGGTAGTGCAGGAGCCGCTGGATGGTGATGGGGTTTTGCTGCAGCTTCTCAAAGTAGTCAGCAGGAAGGTCGAGGCTGATCGCGAAAGCACTGACGAGCTTGCGGGCCAGCGCCATCATGGCGTCGTGGTATTCATCGCACACCGCAGCGAATCCGGGGAGTTCAACCTCCGTCGGCATCAGGTTCGGGCCGAAGAAGGGAGAGACCTCTTCACCGTCTACGCCGTAGTCAAAAACTTCCTTGAGGTCCCGAGTCTTCTTCGGATCTGCATTCTCGCCATAGGGGGGGATGTAGCCGCGGAGGGTCGGACCGGACTCTGCGACGTGCAAGCGGTCTTTAACCTCTTGGGGGAGTTCAAAGAACTCCTTAGTGGCCTTGTACACCCGGTCGATCAGGTCCTGCGGGACTCCGTGGTTCTTGACGTAAAAGAAGCCGACCTGTTCACAGGCCTTACCAATCTGGCTGGCCACGCTCTCCTTGTCGCTTCCGTCGATCAGCTTGGCAACGTCAATCACCGGAATCTCGCTGAACGCGATCTGCTTGCCGGCGAGGTTGCTGTCCAGTGTGAGGGTCATGGGGCACTCCTTTATGGTGGTTTGAGGCTTGTTGGGCGGCGTTTCCGAACAGAGTTCGCTGAGCCGTTACTAAGAGTGTGGTTTGTGTCACCCCCAAGGACAAGCAAATGATTTCGGGCCTGATTCATCAAAAAATTTTGTGAAAAGGAGTTCTTGTTCTACTTCGACAAGGGCTGCTCTTTTCCCTCGAAGGCGCGACGCAGCATCAAAGGAAACGGTCGCGGCTCCCGATGGAGCCGGACATCAGTTCCACGAAGGATGCGGCCTGCCCGGTGCTCAAGTCGACGTTGGGATTCAATAGTCCTCGCGGGCCCAAGGGGCCGAGTTGCGACCTTGTTTACGCGATGTTCAGCGGATCGCCCTCGGCTCGAACTATTCGATCAGACAGGCTGAGCCGCCACGTCCGCGGTTATGGCCGAGCACCACGGTCCTCCAGCAGACGGCGCGTCAGAACGGCTACTCGATGGTGGGGAAAATCAGACTCGTTGGCTTCGGGCCGCTGGTGAACAGACTTGAGGATGAAGCATGAATAAGGCCGAGCGCCTCGGCGACCAGCGGATGGCCGGCGGCGCCTTTGCGTGTTACAGCCATGATGCGGCGGGCCGGAGCGGGTTCGCCGGAGAGCTGGATTCGTTCGACGGGCCACCGTTGGTCGATGCTCCCCAGTCGAGGCATCAGCATTACGCATAGCCCCTGAGCGACGAGTGCTGCGCCGGTTTCCCATTCGTCAGCTTGATACGCCATGTTTGGCGTAAAGCCAGCCGCGACGCAAGCAGCAACAGTCAGCTGGTGATACGCGCTGCCGGGAGTGCCAATCGACCAAGATTCCAATGCCGCGTCTGCCAGTGTGACGGTCTGACGGCCGGCCAGGTGGTGTCCGGCAGGCACAACCAGGTCTAGGGGGTCGTCCAGCAAGAGCTGTTGATCGAATCTTCCATCGCTAAGGGGTGGCGAATCTGCCGTCACCATGACCAGAGCAAGGTCCGCCTCTTCCCCTTCGACTAGGCGGAAGCAGTTCGAAGGCTCGGCTTCAATCAACCTGACCCGGAGCCTGGGATGCCGATCCCTCAAGGTGAGTGTTGCGTGCGGCAATAAGTGCGTTGCTGCGGTGGAAAATCCGCACATTGTAAATTGGCCCGAAAATTCCTCACTTGTAGCCGCCAGTTCGCTGCGCAGCAGTTCGTACTGCGTCTGCATCACTTCAGCATGCCTCAGCACGATGCGTGCAGCAGCAGTGAGCTTGATTCCGCGCCCTGCAGGTTCAATGAGTTTCACTTCCAGCTGTTCAGAAAGTTGGCGCAGCTGGTACGAGACGGCTGACGGCGTGTAGCTGGTCACAGCAGCTACGGCCGCGACACTGCCATAGCGCTCAAGCAGCTGCAGAACCTTCACCTTTGGATCAAGCATCAGAACCGCTGCGGCCGGATGCGCCACTATCGTCCGGGCGATGAGTCGAATTTCGAACCCCTCGCGATAGGGGCGTCCATGCTTCGATCACAGCTTCCTTCACTTCTACACCTGTTCGGCTAGTCGGAGGGTCCGCGATGGATGCTCTGGGCTACGGCGCATCTTCTCCCAGGGCCTCTTATGTGCAAACGCAAAGCAGGCGCGGATACCCTGAGGCAACCTCGTTCCATTGCCGGGTTCCGACAAATGGGGCTGTAATCGGTCCCGCTTAGCCTAAATTTGTCCTACAACTTCTGAGCCAAATTTAATGAAGCTCAAACCTGAAGTCAACAAGCAGTCGCTGACCTTCCATGTCACGCGAAGCGGCAACGCCAGATGGAGTCGATCAGCCTCCGCCACAAACGGGGATAGCCGGGCCATACCCTACCCAGAGCAGCCCGAGCATGTGTGAGCTGCGCGATCATTATGCAAATTTTTTATTCAAAGACCGCAGTAATCATTTGCTTGTCCTTCGGGGTGACGGCCGACACACTTTTGTCTATCAGCACGGCGAATTGCCGCTGAATTCGCCCCACATTTAGGAGGATCCATGGCCCCCGTATCGCAAAGCACCGCCTCCAACCGGCAGACAACCTTTGTCGAGATTCCGCTGGTTTCCCGCCCGCCCCGCGCCGATACCCAAGCCAGTTCTGAAATCGGATCAGCTCGGGGTTGCGCAGGATGCGTGGAGCGGAAGTGCCTCTCCAAAAGCACGGCGTGACAGTACCGAAAACGGCTCTGCTGCCCGTCTTTCTGGGAGGGCGCGTGAAGCCGACGAGGCGCGGAAAACAATGTCGCGGCGGGCGATCTCGCCCATGACAAGCGAAACCCAACAACTACACACGTGGATCCCTCGCCAGAATTCACGCCCGGTCATCAGGAGAAACACATTGGAAGAGATGCGAGGGCTTGCCTGGAGCCGTGGTCCCTTTGTCGGATCAGCGGTGGTGGCCGGAGCCTCCTATGGTGAGCAAAGCACAACCCTGGAACTCAAGACCTTTGCTGGCGAGAACTTCGACTTTACCGTCCCCGCCATCCCTGATCACGCGGGCGCGGCCGCTTTCTATCAAAGCAGCTTGCGTCCGATATCGGTCAAGATCCGGCAAGGCGGTGAACATTGCACCGCGATCGCGCTGTCCATTGAAGGGCCGCGGAGCTCAAGTGTCTCCCTTAGTACCGCTCTTGCATTGCTTCACAGGGGAGTTCATACAGTCGTCGAGGGCGGCCTGCACTCGGATGTAGTCTGTTCTGCCAACATGCACGAGCACGAGGTTCCTTGCTGACATGATTTGGACGACCGGAACGTGCGGCCAGCGAGGGCGCTGCCCTGCTCGCAAGAATCGCAAGCAGAAACGTTCAACGGAATATAGGGGAGGGAACGAGCAACCGTCGCCGAGGCGGCCACCGACAAGAAAGAGCCGCGATCGTCGCGCTCGGCTCGATTTGTTTGCCCACGTCGGGGCGGTGGCGCTTCGGATCCTTCTGTGCAGGCTTCCCAATCCCGAACCGCAGGCCTGGAAAGATGCCCAGGCGGATCACGCGCAAGGCGTTGCCGACGAGCGTGACACACATGGCGGTTCGGGGCACTGTTCAGCCGCGAACACCAACGGTCAGTTCCACACTTTCGTTGCCCTGAACTATGGGGGTTCAGGTGATGCCATGAGCATCTCGCCAGCTTCTCCAACACAAGTGACAAGACCGACCAGATCTGGGGCAGGACCTGGGCGGCCGTGGGCTTCGCCCGTAGAAGTGGACCCATTCCACAAGGCGTCAGCGACTAATCCGCGGCACCCTTTTGACAGCCGAAACACGGATCGCAGGCCGAATTGCACCTTTTGAAAGGAAACTATGTCGTTTAAAAGAACTGTCCAGGCGGTCGATGTTCACTCCGGGATCCCCATGCGTGTCATCACCGGCGGCGTCCCGAACGTGCCAGGAAACTCCGTCTACGAGAAGATGAAGTGGCTGGAAGGCGAGGGTGACCAGTTGCGCAAGTTGATGCTTCGTGAGCCGCGCGGTTACCCGCCGTACTGCTGCAACCTGATCGTGCCGCCGAGTCACCCTGAAGCTGACGCCGGCTTCGTCATCATGGAACAGGTCGAATATCCCGTTATGTCCGGCGGCAACACCATCGCGGTTGCGACGGTGTTGCTGGAGATGGGGATGCTGCCTATGCAGGAACCAGTTACGGAAGTGGTCCTGGAAGCCCCTGCAGGCTTGATCCGCGTGCGGGTAGAATGCCATGAGGGGAAGGCCAAAAACGTGACTTTCGAGAACGTCCCGGCATTCGCGGCTCACCTTGATGCGGTCCTTGATGTGCCGCACCTGGGTAAGGTCACTGTCGATGTCGGGTGGGGCGGAATGTTCTACGTCATTACTGACATCAGGCAGTTCGAACACTTGAAGTTGGTCCCCGAACAAGCGCAGGAAATTGCGAGGGTGGCTTCGATGATTCGACAAGCGGCGGCCGAACAGCTTCCAGTACACCACCCCGACTACCCAGGCATTGGAATAACCGTCTCGCAGATGTCCGGGCCGAGCGGTGATCCAAACGCTGACTGGAAGAATGCGGTGGTCATGTCTTCCGGTGCTTTCTCCTGGGATGATCCAAGCACCTGGACTGGAGTGCTCGACCGATGCCCCAGCGGGACTGGAACGTCAGCAAAAATGGCCGTAATGCACGCAAAAGGGGAGTTGCCCCTCAACCAAAAGTTCCGGCACCAAGGCATCCTTGGCACTGTTTACACGGGCGAACTGATAGCGGAATCAACTGCCGCGGGCAACGCCGCCGTAGTACCAAGGATCACAGGATCCAGTTGGATCTTCGGGCTAAACACACTTGTGTTGGACAAGGATGATCCGTTCCCGGAGGGCTTCACGGTAGGTGACCTCTGGGCCTGACACTAGAGCTTCTCAGTACAAAGCGGGTACGCCCCTCGTGTAGCTGATACGAGGTTCAGGCAAGGGCGTCCAAGAATGCAGCCCTCGCCACTCTGGCAGCGTCAATGTCCTGCGTGGTACGGCGGCTCCATGTCTTTGGACTTTCCAGCGGGCGGAGTGCTGACTGTCCCTTCCGCTGCGTATTTCTCTCGAGTGAGGCCAAAAGGAACGTCTGGCGTCAGTGCGACGGTAAACACCCCCGCTGAATGCCGGGTGATCAAAATACCGTGCCGGCAGTCGGCTGGAGATTGTTTACGGACCTTGTCCACCGCGGTTGTGAGGGTGTATTCCATTTCATCTTTGGATTGAACTGTAACGGTGAGGACCATTCATACCTGCTTCCGGTGTGACTTCGGTGCGAAGCCGTCAGACTGAATCCTTGACTACCTGCGGTTTATCAAGTGGCCTATAGGCCATGGGGCTGCAACGGCACAGCAAGGAACGGTCTTGATAAACCGTTCCTTGCTGTTGGGACTTCACTTCGGAACTTAGACACCATCAGTCTCAGAGAGACGCATGTCTACGGCGTCAGTGTTACGGCGGCGGTTGCGCGAATATCACGGGAGGACAGCCCGACTGAGATCACGTATTCGCCGGGGTGCAGGATGGCTTTGCGTGTCGCTGCATCGTAGGCAGTCAACTCGTTATATGGGACGGTGAACGAGAACTTGCGGGCATCGCCTGCATTGACTGTGGCTGCACCAAACGCCCGAAGCATCCGGGGAGGGTGGCCAGCTTCGGAAGGGGCCGAGACGTAGAGCTGCGGGACAACTTTGCCTGCTCGTGGGCCGGCATTCGTGAATTCGATGTCGCAGAGGATTCCGTCGTCCGTGGTCGTCGCCGTGAGGGATCCGGTATCGAAATGTGTGTATCCCAGACCGTGACCAAACTCGAAGGCGGGTTCGGTGTTGGTCGCGTCGTACCAGGCGTAGCCGACGAGAAGGTCGTCGTCATAGTCCACCCTTCCGTCGATTCCCGGATAGAGCTCCGGTGAGCTGACGGGTGTCAATTGCTCCGAGGACGGAAAGGTGAGGGGAAGCCGACCTCCGGGCTCGGCGTGACCGAGCAGGAGTCTGGCCAGGGCGGGGGCGAACCGTTCTCCTGGGTTCCACATGTGCAGAACCGCAGCGACGTCCTCAATCCAAGGCATGACTATAGGCCCTGCACCGCAGGTCACAACGATGGTTCTTGGATTCTTTTGAGCGACTGCCCGGATCAGGGTTTCCTGGTCTCCTGGTAGGTGCAGCGACTCAATGTCCATGGCTTCACCGCTGACCCGGCCCACGATGACTATGGCCAGATCGGCTTTACTCGCCGCATCTGCTGCCTGCTGAATGGAGTCGTTTGGAAGAGCCATGCCCAGAGTCACTCGCGGGCTCACGATGCCGGGGATAACGAAGGAGGGGCCGCTGCTAAACGCAGCCTGCAGCGTTACCGGGACGCCGGCTTGTAAGGTCACAGTCGCTTGTACAGGGTAATGCGGTCCCTGCACCATCGGTGAGGCTTCCCGGAAACCGCTAGCGACCGGATTGCCGTCAATCGACAGGGTAGCTTCGCCGCAGAAATCAAGGGAGAACCGATAAAGGCCATCGATTGGAGGGAAAAACTCAGTCCTGAGGGTTGCGGACCAGTCCGGACCAATGCCTTCGGGCGGATTCAGCAAGGAAAATTCATCCAGGATCAGCTCTCTTTCCTCACCTGTGACGTCGTCACTTACATGAGCCGCGACGTCAGTACGTAGGGTTGGGAGTGGGATATCGCCTAGGGTACCGGCCACAGTGGAGACATTGGCGTCCGGCAGGACACTCCGAAGGGTCTCAACCAGCGACGGAATTCGGGCGGGGCTGAGGGTCACGGCCGCCGAGCCGCCCATGACCAGCAAGTGGCTAAGGTCGGCGATACCGGGAAGGGCAATGGAGTTGATGGTTTCGGGGCGAAGGGGCAGCAACCCCTCGTTCTTCAGTAGGACGGCCCCGTCTTCCAGAATCCTCTGGGCTAAATCCTGGGAAAGCAGGTCATCGAGCGGTTCAGTGGTCGGCGTCGCGGGGACGGCATTGGCGGTTTTCATTGCCCAATGCACACGCTCGGCGATCTTGGTCAGTGCTTCTTCGGGTAGCGCCTCGACCATCTCCCGGGTTCTGCCTGCTGTGCCTCCCAATGCAGGGAAGTCCAGTCCTGCCTTCAATGCCTTTTCGTCGTCCCGGACCGCATGCAGGAAGTCAGGAACCACAAATCCTTGCCATCCCCACTCTTCACGCAGTATGGCTAGGATTTCTTTGCTTTCGGAGACGTACTCGCCGTTGACCTGATTGTAGGAGCTCAGCAGTGATGCTGCCCCGTATTTAAGGAGGACGCGGCGAAATGGTTCGGCGTAGACCTCCCTAAGCGCGCGGGCGGAAATCCGCACGTCAACGGCCGCTGAACGGCGCGCAAAACTGCCACTGCCGGTCCGAAGGTATTCGAAGTTATTAGCCACAAAGTGCTTTGGTGCCGCGACGACTCCAGAGTCCTGCAGGCCCGCCACAATGGGCCCGCCGATCTCACCGACCAGGCAAGGGTCCTCTCCCAGGGCTTCGGCGATTCTACCTGCCCAAGGCACACGTGCAATGTCCAAGCCCGGGGCGAGGATGGAGTTCCTTCCCGACGCGAGACTTTCGCGGGCCAGGGCTTGTCCAAATTTGTAGGCCAGCGCCTGATCGAAGGACGCGGCGACTGCCAGCCCGGCGGGAAAGGCCGTGGCTCCTTCAGCGCCGCGGACTCCATTGGGCCCGTCGGTCCAGACCATCTCGGGGAACCCGGCTGCTGGGAAGTCCATAAGGGCCAAAGCCACCTTCTGCTCATGGCTCAGGTGGGCAACATCGGACCGGGCAGTGTCGGCATCGGTGGTGTTCTGCGTCATCGGGTTCCTAGGTGCTCGTGGTTCGCCTGGCCCGAGATATTTTCGCGAGCCTGTCGATGGGTGTGTGGAGTAGTTGGTTCCTGGTCCCCGAGCACTGGTCCTCTGGACCATGGCCGGAATACAGGATTTGCGGGGAATGACGTTGGGCCGCGGCACGGCCACGACCCAACTCATTCCTGCACGATTGTTGGGCGGCTTCTGCCCGCCGGCGTCGGCTGTTAGCCCTTGACCGAGCCGGAGGTCATGCCTTCGACAATCTGGCGGTTGAAGAAGATATACATGACCAGTGGTGGTACGGTGACCAGCAGAATGAAGGCGAACAGCAGGCCCCACTGAGTGAGGTTCTGGCCCTGGAAGTTATATAGGAGCAGCTGCACGGTTGCGTTTGAATCACCCGGGAGGAAGTACAGGGCATAGGTGAAGTCGTTGAAGATCGCGACTGACTGCACCACGATGACTGTGATCATGACGGGCCGGATGAGCGGCAGAATGATGCTCATGAAGAGCCGGATCGGTCCGGCTCCGTCGATAATCGCTGCTTCGTCGAGTTCCCGTGGGACGCTTCCCATGAAGGCCCTGAAGAGCATGACTGCGAATGGCAGTCCGAACGCTACGTGGACAAAGATCAGGCCCGGGAGTGTTTTGAACAGCCCGGTTCCTTGCAGGACCCAGATGGTGGGCACGACGGCGGGAGGCACGATAAGACCTACCAGTACGAGTCCGTTGATGAGGCTGTTCCACTTTTGTTGGCGTCGCTGCAGGATGAAGCCGACCATGGCACCCAAAACGACGATCAGTGATACTGACGCAACGGTGAGTACTGCGCTGTTGATGAATGCGCGGAGGGGCAGGCCATTCCGAGTCTGGATCACCTGAGCGAGGTTGTCGAAGAGATGCCATTCGGTGGGCCAGCTGAACTGCAGGAGCGAGGCCTCTTGCTGGGATTTCGAAGCCGTAAACAGGATGAAGAGGAAGGGGAGGATGAAGATCAGGAGGGCTAGGATCACCGCGATGGTTCCACCGCCCCAGCGCCAGGCTAGTGTTTTGTTCCTCATGATTCCTTCTCTCCTTTGTTCAGCCAGGCCGAAAGCGGGAAGATGAGTGCTGCGACAACGAGGAAGAGCACCACATTTCCGGCCGTTGACAGTCCGAAGAACCCGGCTTGATATTGCTTGTAGATAACTGACCCGAGCACGTCGCTGGTGAACCCCGGCCCGCCTTTGGTCATGGCCCAGATGAGTTCAAATGAGCGGAGCCCACCGATAAGCGACAAGAGAATCACTGTTGCAGTTGCAGGGCGAAGCAGCGGCAGTGTGATGTGCCAGAAATTGTTCCAGGCACCGGCTCCGTCAACACGGGCGGCCTCGTAGTAGTCCTGGGGGATTGCGACCATGCCCGCTATGTAAATGAGCGTGGCGAGGCCGACACCTTTCCAGATGTCCACGAGAGCAATGGAAATCAGCGCCAACGAAGGATCGGTTAGCCACCCTGGCCCGCCGATTCCCAGCACCGCGAGGGCTTGGTTTACCGGACCGTCGAAAGGATCGAGAAGTACCTTAAATGTGATGCCAATGCCGATCGTACTGACAAGCGCCGGGAAGAAGATCACGCTCCGGAGAAAGCCACGGGCAATGATTTGGGAGGTGAGGAAGACTCCCAGCAACAGTCCCAAAACGACCTTCGCTCCCGAGGTGAGGAACGCGTAGATGAAGGTGTTGATGAAGCCCTGAATCAGGGCTTGTTCCTTGAAGAAGGTGACAAAGTTTTCGAACCCGATGAACTCGATGTCGAACAGGTTCCAGCGAGTTAGAGCGAAGTAGAAGGACAGCCCGGTGGGAACGAGGAACAGGATCGTGTAGAACAGACCGGCTGGCAAATAGAACCAGTTTGGGTAGGGGCTTTGCTTCTTGCGCCGTTTATTCGCGGCAGGGGCTGGGCCGGGGCTTCGCCGCGTGCCGGTTGCTCCGGAGGACGCGATCTCTGTGGTCATGATATCTCCATTGATTCTGGTGGTTCGGGGGTCGGCCGCCCGCGGGCGGCCGACCCCAGAGATAGGAGGTTACTCCCTTACCAGCCCTCGAGTCCGAGCTGCTGGGCTTGCTTCTTGACGTCTTCGTCGTACTGGCCAGCACCCTGCTTAGCAGGAGTGATTCCGGAACCGACAGCAACAGTGATCTGTTCGAGGGCAGGGCCCTTGACGGGGGAGACAAATTCCAAAGCGAGGCCTGTCTTTCCCTCATCGAAGTAGGGCTGCATGTCCGAAACGATCGCTGGCACGCTGTCAGGAAGGGTGCAACCGTCGATCACGAACGGTCCGGTGGGGGCAATCTTTTCGCTGACGATCTTGCAGGCGTCCGGGGTTGCGAGGAAGTCGAGGAACTTCTTGGAAGCATCCAGTTCAGCTCCCTCGGTGGACTTCGGAATGTAGGCTGCGCTCGGCATCCAGACGGTCAGGCCGTTCTTGTCTGCCGACTTACCGGGAATCGGGAAGGTGCCAACAGTTTTGACGGCCTCAGGGTAGTTGACCGAAAGGGCCGAAGCGGCAAAAGTCAGGATCGGGTAGTGGGCGGCCTCGCCCTTGGCGATCATGCGGACACCGTCGTCGTAGGTGGCAGTGGCGTAATCCTTGTTGAAGTAGCCGGCTTTGAGTGCTTCCTCGAGGTGCTCGAATCCCGACAGACCTGGCTCGTCGGCGAACTTTGCCTTGTTCTCGGTGTACTTTTTGGCCCAGTCGGCATCCTGGCTCTGGACGTTGTAGAAGTCTCCGAGCACAAAGAGCTGTGAGGACCAAGTATCGCCGTAGGTCTGGGCGATCGGCGCGGCCGTCCCGGAGTCCAGGATCTTCTTGTTGTTGGCCATGAACTCGTCCCACGTCTTGGGGATCTGCAACCCGAGCTTGGCGTAAACGTCCTTGTTGTAGATGATGGCACCCGCGGACGATTGTCCGGTCGGAACGCCATAAGTGCCATTTTCGGTGGAGGCTACAGTCTTGAAGTTATCGTCCAGCCGGCTCACCCATGGCTGATCCGCGACGTTGACGAGTGACTTATCAGGCTCCAGTGCCTTCAGAAGCGAACCGGTGTTGTACTGGAACACGCTGTTCATGTCGCCCGTAGCGAGCTTGGTCTTAATGAGGTTGTCGCCCTCGGCACCTGGCGGGCGTGTTTCCAGTTCGACTTTGATATTCGGATTCTTGGCCTGGAAATCCGCGATGAGCGCGTTTCCAGCCTCGACAGTCGCCGCTCCGTTGTCGACCAAGTAGGAAATGGTGACGGAGCCACTATCCGAACTGCCGGATGAGGAGCACCCAGTCAGAACCAGTGAAAGCGCCGCCGCGCTGACGCCGACAGCAACCGCTGTGCGACGAATGGATGGGAATGACATTCTCTCTACCTCCATGTAAAGGGAAAATGATGGGATCTACGCGAACTAGTGGATCGTAAGGCCACCGGATTGAAACGTCTCAACTGTGATGCGTTTCACTGGATTTCCTTGCCGCTATAGTCATTTGTAACACAGCCAACGCCCAAAGTGTAGAGCGCTCTACGTTTTTTCTGTTGATATTTCTCGTTTGATGCGAGACTTGGTCTACCCCTTGGTCACAGCGGACCGAAGCAACGCCCTGGCGTTGCGTGGGGACGGGATGGCGAGAGCGGAGGCGTTGTGGCGAAGGAATCGAAGGCTCGCAGGGCAACGATCGAGGATGTTGCAGAAGCGGCAGGCGTTTCACGCGCGGCTGTATCAAAGGTTCTGCGAAACGCCTATGGCGTCAGCCCAAAGATGAAAGCTAAGGTTCTCGCCACAATTGAGCAACTCGACTACCGCCCACTGGTTGCTGCCCGTGCCATGTCCGGCGCCAGTTACACGGTTGGCATTGAGATTCCTGACTTTCGCAACCAGTTCTTCACGAAGGTACTTTCGGGAGCCAAAGATGCACTGAAGGGCACGGGTTACCAGCTCATCATCGCGCCAGCCGACGAGGGCCCCAAGGAGGGTCACCGTGCGCTTGAGGCCCTGCTTGACCGACAGGTAGACGGAGTAATCGCTGTTTCGCCGCTTGTCGGTCAGAGCTGGCTTGAGCGTGCAGCGGAACGGACGCCGATGGTGATGTTTGCCCGACATGATCGCTCACTTCACTATGACACTGTGGCTGGCGACGACGTCGCGGGCGCGGACGCGGTAATGCAGCATCTGCTGGAGCTGGGACATCAGCGAATCGCACATCTCACGCGCGACGAAATGGTTACGGAGCCGGGTACACCTCACGGGCTTCGCCTCGGTGCATACCTTAAAGTCATGGTGGAGGCAGGCTTAGCGGACAGCATTAGTGTTACCCGATGCGGTGAGGGGCAAGACCTCGCCTATGCAGCGACACAGTCAATGCTGGCCGCCCCAGAGCCTCCCACCGCTATTTTTGCTGGTCATGACGAATTAGCTCTTGGTGCACTGCGTGCCGTGGTCGAATCAGGCCTCGACATATCAGTCGCGGGTTACGACGACGTTCCCCTGGCCAGCCACCCATTGATCTCCCTGACCTCCGTCGATCAGCCCGGAGCAGCTATGGGAGCCCGCGCCGTCAGGATGCTCCTGGAGCGGTTAGCCGGCCGGACGGACGCCTTCCATGAAACGTTTGTGCCGATGTTGCGTACTCGCAAAAGCACAAGGCCCCCCGCAAATGAGGCCCTTGGCAACGAACATTCTCCTGACGTGGCGCCTAGCCTCGCGGAATAACCAGCGAATCCCCACGGGTGTTCCGCACGGCCAGAATCACCGCTGCTTCCTAGTCAGGTAAAAGGGCAGGAGCCAGTGCCGGACTGACTCCATAAGCTCCGGGTTGGAGGATGCGGGTCATTCGGGCCGGACCGAACGTCTTGCTGTCGGCCTGAATGAGAGTGGTACCGCTCGGGAGCTCTACAGTCAGCTGTCCCTTGTCTGCCTGGACGACGATGTCCCCGTGGGGAGTGGGAACGACGGCCGCCGCCCAGTCCAGGTGACCTAGGTCAGTCTCAACCGTAAACTCGTCCCAGCCGTCCGAAAGAGGCCGAATACCTAACACGATCTCGGGTAGCAAAGCGGCCGGTCCTGAACTCCAGGCGTGGCAAAGGCTCTTGCCGAACGGTCGGCCATACATCTCATAGGGGTCTTCGCCCGTTGCGCCGAACTCCTCCCAGAACGTGAGGGCACCGGCATCTACCATCGTCCCCCACAGAGAGCGGATTCGCTCGACTGCCTCGGCCCGGTGACCAGTCTGGGCGAGGGCCCGAAGGGCGAAGGAGGTCATGAAGGGCGTTCCGACCCGTTCGGCGGCCAGAAGAGCGTCACGGATTCCGGGCGCAGCTTCGGACGTCAAACCGCTAAGTACGGCCAGCATGTTGGCGTACGGGGATGAAGTCGACGAGCTATCGAAGTACTCCCTCCATGCCTTCTGCCTGGGGTCCCAGGCTTCTGATCGCAGGGTAAGGGCGATGAGTTCGGATTTTTCCCGCCAGAGATGGGCGCCTGGGTGACCGGCAGCAGCGAGGACATCGGCGGCGCTCTTCATAGCCCAGTACCAGAGAATCTGCAGGGCAGTAAAGACCCTCGTGGGGTCGACGGTGACCCCCCAATCTATGAAGATGCCTCCTTCGGCCGCATCTTCGAACGTGTCCGGCTCATGGGAGGGCCTGAAGATGCCGCGTTCATCGGCATATCCAGACAGGGCCTGAGCGAATGCATGGATTCGCTCCTTTTCCCGCGCTAGATGCTCAACGTCACCAAAGTGGCGATGGTACGAGAACGTGTTAATTAGCCACCATAGGGAGTAATCGGAGATGCCGTTGATGTAGCCGTGCCGGGGTTGTCCCAAGGCGACGAGACCATCCCTGACTATGGCGCCATCCCCAAACGAATACACATTGGAGAGAGTATTGAGAGCTTGGTCGCCCATCCAAGGCATCCGGTCACGCTTTATGCCGTCCAACATCAGCTCGTGCATGCAAAGCCTCAGAGTATAGGCGCTTATTGACCAGATCCTGTTGAGCTGGACATCTGAGGAGACGAACGCCCCCCGGCGAGGGGCCGGGTGGGCCGACGCCTCCACCGCAACCTGGTTCACAACGGCGTCATGGACTACTAAGTACCGAAACCCGAGCTCGCTCTCTGTCGTCCAGCGTCCGTCCGGGAGCTGGCGAAGCCCTAGCTTCACTTCGCTGGTTTCAAGGGGCGCCAAGGCCTCCGCCCGGGATTCACCCGCGGAGACACTGGGTATCCCCTCGCAGGCGATGATTGGACGCCCCAGCACCGGAACGGGCAGAACGTAGACACCGTCGTCGAGGGCAGGGCTCAACGTGACAGTTGGTTCGCGGAGCTGGTGCGGGGGAGTCGATGCGCTACCGCGGCGAGCCAGGACCGGCGACCATGGCGACTTGTCGAGTGCTGCGACCGAATCTGATACCCTCGCCTGCCAGAACGATCCGGGGCTGAAGAGCTCGTCATCGTCAACGAAGAAGGCGGCCGGAGCTTGGTTTCTGGTGGAGATGCGGATCTGAAGTTGGCGACCACCCGCTGGAACTCGGATTTGGAAGCCTCTTGGGCCGGGGCTCCCAGGCATCGTGTTGTCGTCGATGCTGAACATAGCCTCGCCGGCGCACTGGACGACCAAGTTGCCCTCATGTCCGCTGAGCTGACGGCGGAATTCGGTGAACCCCTCTACATGCCCGTAGTTCTTGGCATAGTGCACGTACTTATTGGCTGCGAACCCCTCTCGCACGAGACGGTCCAGAACGGCAAGTTCGTACTGCCCGGACGCGTAAACCCAGTCGATTGCGCTTAAGGACCCCTCGGTCTCAACGGGGACATCCGGGAGCACGTCTACAGAAAAGGCAGCGGCGGCCTTCCGTATGTCAGAGGCGGTGGCGGCCGCTGGCAAGGGCCCAGTGGCTTGTCGAATGGAGGTCATTTCGTCTCCTGCTGTCGCTGCTGTCCCTTGCGGCATGTGGAGGTCCGGCGTTGGACCACCAAAGGCGGCGGGACAAAGAGTAGTGGATGTCGGGTGTAGACAAAGACAATCTCCACGGAACATAATGTGTAGAGCGCTCTACACAGACACTATAGCAACGACGCTCGCCTTCGCGGCAATAGCCCAGGGGCATTTGGGTCGGAAACTCCGGGCTCTCCACCCAGCGCAAGCCAACAGAAAAGATGGCTGCATTGAAACGATACAAGAGGAATGGTTGAACATGGACACAGCAAAGTCGCTTGGCCGTCTAGGGGAACTGGCCATTGAAGTGCCGTCCTGGGCCTACGGAAATTCCGGGACCCGGTTCAAGGTCTTCGGCACTCCGGGTACTCCGCGCACCGTTCAGGAAAAGATCGCCGACGCCGCCAAGGTCCACGAGCTGACGGGCCTGGCCCCCACCGTGGCGCTGCACATTCCGTGGGACAAGGTGGATGACTACGCAGCACTGCGCGAGTACGCCGCAGGGCTCGGCGTGGGGCTGGGCACCATCAACTCCAACACCTTCCAGGATGACGAGTACAAGTTCGGCTCCCTCACTTCGTCCACCGAGTCTGTGCGTCGCCGCGCGATCGACCACCACCTTGAATGCATTGAGATCATGCACGCCACCGGTTCCAAGGACTTGAAGATCTGGCTGGCCGACGGCACCAACTACCCGGGCCAGGACGATATCCGCGGCCGCCAGGACCGCTTGGCAGAGTCCCTCCAGGAGATCTACGCGGGCCTCGGCGACGAGCAGCGCCTGGTCCTGGAGTACAAGTTCTTCGAGCCGGCTTTCTATCACACCGATGTTCCGGACTGGGGTACGTCCTACGCGCAGACCCTTGCCCTGGGCGAGAAGGCGTTCGTCTGCCTGGACACCGGCCACCACGCACCGGGTACCAACATCGAGTTCATCGTCATGCAGCTCCTGCGCCTGGGCAAGCTCGGCTCGTTCGACTTCAACTCCCGCTTCTACGCGGATGATGACCTGATTGTTGGCGCGGCTGATCCTTTCCAGTTGTTCCGCATCATGCACGAGGTCATCCGTGGTGGCGGTTTCGGAAAGGATTCCGGCGTCGCGCTGATGCTGGACCAGTGCCACAACCTTGAAGAGAAGATCCCGGGCCAGATCCGCTCGGTCCTCAACGTCCAGGAAATGACCGCCCGCGCCCTGCTCGTGGACACTGCCGCGTTGTCCGAAGCCCAGCGTGCCGGGGATGTCCTGGCCGCCAACGGCATCTTCAACGATGCCTTCTACACCGACGTCCGCCCGGTCCTGGCCGAGTGGCGCGAATCCCGCGGCCTGCCCGCCGACCCGATGGCCGCCTACAAGGCCAGCGGGTACCAGAAGAAGATCAATGAGGACCGCGCAGGCGGCCAGCAAGCCGGATGGGGCGCATAAGAGCATGACCCTCAGTACCCCTGGCGTCGACACGCTTGCCAGCCGGAGCGCGGGGCCTGGAGCGAACTGGGCCGGAACTTACTCGTACCGGGCCCCGTTGTTGGTTTCCGCGAAGTCTGTTTCGGAAGTCATCGAGGCAGTCAGCCGGCCCGGACGGGTACGGGCTTTGGGGACCCGGCATTCATTCAATGACATCGCAGACACGACAGGAACTCTGGTCAGCGTCCTGGATCTCGACCCCGGGATGACCATCGACCCCGTGGGCCGTACCGTTTCTGTTGGAGCGGGCACCAGCTATGGTGTCCTGGTCACCTTTCTCCAACAGCATGGCTGGGCACTGCACAACACCGGTTCGCTTCCGCACATCTCCATTGGCGGGGCCACGGCGCAGGGAACTCATGGGTCAGGAAATGCTAACGGAAACCTCTCCACAGCTGTTCGGGCGTTGGAAATCGTCGATGCCCGCGGCACGGTCAGGTCCGTGCAGTCCGGAGACCTTGACTTTGAAGGGCACGTGGTCGCCCTCGGAGCCCTGGGTATCGTCGTACGCATCACACTGGCCATCGAACCCAGCTATGACGTTCGACAAGATGTCTTCAAGGACCTGTCATGGGACGCAGTGTTGGACGACGTCACAGACGTGATGGCCTCCGCCTACAGCGTCAGTCTCTTCACGAACTGGAGCGGAGACACCTTGAGCGAGGCTTGGCTCAAGACCCGCCTCGACCAAGCGGATGCACCACCTCCAATGGTCGCTGGAGGCACTATCCAGAACGTTGCCGATGTCCAGATCCATGAAGGAGAGGCCGCGAACCTCACCATCCAAGGCGGGCTGCCAGGTCCTTGGTCCGAACGTCTTCCTCACTTCAGGGCGGACGCTAAACCAAGCAATGGTGACGAGATTCAAAGTGAATATTTCGTGGAGCTCTCCCGTGCGGCGGATGCCCTCCAGGCTGTGCGCGCGTTGCACGAAAGCATCACGCCATTGCTTCTCGTATCGGAGCTCCGCTCCGTAGCGGCCGACGAGCTATGGCTCAGCCCGGCGTTTGAGCAGGACGTCCTCGGCATCCACTTCACTTGGCGCAACGACCCCAAAGCTGTCGCGCCTGTGCTGAAAAGGATCGAGACGGCTCTCGCACCATTCAACCCTCGGCCTCATTGGGGAAAGACGCAAGCCCTTTCCCCGGAGCTGGTAGCCGGCCTGTATCCCAGGCTGCCCGACTTCCGTCGTCTCCTTGACCGATGGGACCCGGAACGTCGATTCAGCAATGCCCGCCTCCAACAGCTCTTTGGCTGAACGTAATCACTACTGACCTACCCCTCGAGAGCCGTAAGGACTCACCATGACAAACAAGACTGTTGAAGACCTGATTTCCCGTTCCAACCGCCTCGGCGCGGACAAGCGGAACACCAACTTCGCCGGCGGTAACACCTCCGCCAAGGGTACTGAGAAGGACCCCGTCACCGGCCAGGATGTTGAAGTCCTGTGGGTCAAGGGCTCCGGCGGGGACCTCGGCACACTGAAAGCTGGGAACTTGGCTGTGCTCCGGCTGGACCGGCTGCAGGCACTCAAGTCCGTTTACCCCGGCGTCGAGCGTGAAGACGAAATGGTGGCCGCGTTCGATTACTGCCTGCACGGCAAGGGCGGCGCGGCGCCGTCGATCGATACCGCCATGCATGGCCTGGTGGACGCCGCGCATGTTGACCACCTGCACCCGGACTCGGGTATCGCGATTGCTACCGCCGTGGACGGCGAGGCACTGACCTCCAAGGTCTTCGGCGACAAGGTTGTTTGGGTGCCTTGGCGCCGCCCTGGCTTCCAGCTGGGCTTGGACATCGCCGCGATCAAGGAAGCCAACCCCCAGGCCATCGGCACCATCCTGGGCGGCCACGGCATCACCGCGTGGGGCGCCACCAGCGAAGAGGCCGAGGCCAACTCGCTCTGGATCATTGACCAGGCCGAGAACTACATCAAGGAAAACGGCAAGTCCGAGCCCTTCGGCGCCACCCTCCCCGGCTACAGCGCACTCCCGGAGGCAGAGCGCAAGGCCAAGGCTGCTGCCCTCGCACCGGTGATCCGCGGCCTGGCCTCCACGGACAAGCCGCAGCTGGGGCACTTCAGTGATGACGCCGTCGTTCTTGAATTCCTTGCCGCGGAAGAGCACCCGCGCCTCGGCGCGCTGGGCACCTCCTGCCCGGACCACTTCCTGCGCACCAAGGTCAAGCCGCTGGTCCTGGACTTGCCGGCCGACGCCTCGATCGAAGACTCCGTGGCCCGCCTCAAGGAACTCCACGCCGCGTACCGTGAGGATTACCAGGCGTACTACGACCGCCATGCTGACGAGAACAGCCCTGCACTCCGCGGCGCGGACCCGGCCATCGTGCTGGTTCCCGGCGTTGGCATGTTCTCCTTCGGCAAGGACAAGCAGACCGCACGCGTGGCCGGCGAGTTCTACATCAACGCCATCAACGTGATGCGCGGCGCCGAGGCCATCTCCACCTACGCCCCGATCGAGGAATCCGAGAAGTTCCGCATCGAGTACTGGGCGCTGGAAGAAGCCAAGCTTGCCCGCATGCCTAAGCCGAAGTCGCACGCCACGCGCATCGCGTTGGTGACCGGTGCTGCGTCGGGCATCGGCAAGGCGATCGCCACCCGTTTGGCGTCCGACGGCGCGTGCGTAGTGATTGCCGACCTGAACCTTGAGAACGCGCAAAAGGTGGCCGAGGAACTGGGTGGTTCCGACGTCGCCATCGGCGTCCAGGCCGACGTGACCGACGAAGCCCAGATCGCCGCCGCCATCCAGGAAGCCGTACTCGCCTTCGGTGGCCTGGACCTGGTGGTCAACAACGCCGGACTGTCCATCTCCAAGCCGCTGCTCGAAACCACGGAGAAGGACTGGGACCTGCAGCACAACGTCATGGCCAAGGGTTCGTTCCTGGTCTCCAAGGCCGCAGCGAAGGTCATGATCGACCAGGGCTTGGGCGGAGACATCATCTACATCTCCTCCAAGAACTCCGTGTTCGCGGGCCCGAACAACATCGCCTACTCGGCCACCAAGGCGGACCAGGCGCATCAGGTCCGCCTGCTCGCCGCCGAACTGGGCGAGTACGGCGTCCGCGTCAACGGCATCAACCCCGACGGCGTGGTCCGCGGCTCCGGCATCTTCGCCGGCGGCTGGGGCGCCAAGCGCGCCGCGGTGTACGGTGTGGACGAGCAGGAACTGGGCAAGTACTACGCCCAGCGCACGCTCCTGAAGCGCGAAGTCCTCCCGGAACATGTGGCCAACGCCGCGTCCGTGCTCACCAGCAACGAGCTGTCCCACACCACCGGCCTCCACATCCCCGTGGACGCCGGCGTTGCGGCAGCGTTCCTGCGCTAGGACTGACAGTGAACAACGGAACCACCACGAGCACCGTCCCGGCACACGCCGGGGCGGTGTCCGCTCCCGCAGACCCCAACGCAGTGTTCGCCGCCATCGACATCGGGGCCTCCTCCGGCCGCGTCATGTTGGGCCGCGTTTCGCCTGCATCCGGCGTCTCCCTGGAGACCATTCATCGCTTTCCCAACGGGGTTGTAGAGCTCGACGGCGGCCTCCGCTGGGACTTCGACGCCCTGTTCGCCGAGGTACTCAAGGGCCTGACGGCAGCCGCTTCCGTGGCGGCCAAGAACGACGAACGCATCGCCAGCATCGGCATCGACACCTGGGCAGTGGACTACGGACTGGTGAACGACGCCGGTGAACTCACCTCGGTTCCGTTCAGCTACCGGGACGAGCGCAGCCGGGCAACCGTCGACCAAGTTCACGCCAAACTCGATGAATCCCGGCTTTACGCGACCACAGGGCTGCAGTTCTTGCCCTTCAACACGATCTACCAATTGGCCGCCGAACCTGCCTTGCACGGATTGCAGGCCCTCCTGATCCCGGACCTCATCGCTTTCCGCCTGACCGGGGAACGCCGGACGGAAGTAACCAATGCCTCCACCACCGGCCTGTTCGACGCCGTAGCAGGGGAGTGGGCCACAGAGTTTTTCGAACCGCTTGGATTACCTCGGAGCCTCTTTCCATCTTTGGTGCAGCCAGGAGAAGCGGTCGGATCACTGCTTCCGTCCATAGCGAACAAGGTAGGACTTCCCGAAGCCACACTTGTGGTGGCAGTTGGCTCACATGACACCGCGTCGGCCGTCGCCGCCGTCCCTGCCCTGCAGCAGGACTTCGCCTACATCTCCTCCGGGACCTGGTCCTTAGTGGGCGTGGAGTCGAAACACCCGGTACTGACAGAGGCCAGCCGCACGGCCAACTTCACCAATGAACGCGGCGTGGACGGCACCATCCGGTACCTCCGCAACGTCGGGGGATTATGGCTGCTGAGCGAATGCCAACGCGCTTGGGCCGCTGAAGGGTATTCCCCTTCGTTGGAAGGCCTCTTGGAAGACGCTGGTGCCCTGCCGCCCGGAGGGCCGCAGATCAATGCCGACGATTCCGCTTTCACCGCCCCCGGCAATATGCCCCATCGCATCCGTGCGGCCGCACGGGCCACCGGTGGGCAGTTACCCGAGCGGGCGGCCAACATCGTGCGATGCATCATGGACAGCCTCGCCGCTGGCTACGCCCGAACGCTGGCCGACGCCGAACGCCTAACGGGCCGTAGCGCCGCCGTCGTTCACATTGTGGGAGGCGGTTCCCAAAACCGGCTCCTGTGCCAGCTCACCGCCGATGCCACGGGCAAGCCCGTGATCGCAGGACCTGTCGAAGCAACAGCACTGGGTAACGTCCTTATACAAGCACGGGCCGCCGGTGTCGTCCAAGGCGGTCTAGCTGAGATCCGTCAACTCGTCGCCGCAAATTCGGGCCCTGTGACCTACGTGCCCATTGACCACCACGGAACGATCACCAGCACCCATATTTTTGCCACAGACAACGCCTAAATACGCTCAGAGGGGTAGCCTCGGCTATCAAGCGACCTCTGGTAACAGTGGTCCACACGGCCGTGGACCTGAATGGAGAATGATGCCAGTACTTGAAGGAATGATGATCGCACCCGACCACGATTTTGGGGGAGCGCCGTTGCTTCGCCGCGAGTTCACCCTGGACAGTGGATATGGAGAGGTCACCTCGGCCACCCTACGGCTATCCGCATTAGGTGTCTGCGAAGCCGTTATCAACGCCGAACAGGTCTCCGAAGACGTACTGACACCCGGCTGGAGCAGCTACGAGTGGAGGCTGCGTTACATTGAGCACGACGTCCTGGATCTGTTGGCCGAGACCAACGTCATTGGAATTGCCTTGGGCAACGGCTGGTATCGAGGCCGTCTCGGATGGACCGGTGCCGGGGCGCTTTACGGAGACGAACTGGGAACCTTCGCCGAATTGCGCATCACGTTCGAGGACGGGCACATCCAGCTGATCAGCACGGATGACAAGTGGACCGCCGGTCCCTCAGCCACCACGTCCAACGACCTTTACGACGGCCAGAGCATCGATGCCAGGCTCCGCAACGATGCATGGATGGTGCCAGGATTTAGCCATCCCTCCTGGGTCGGCGTTCACGCGCTCGACTTCGACACGGGAAAGCTCGCTCCCTACATCGGACCGACGGTTGTGCGTCAAGAGGAACTTGCCCCGACCGCTGTCTGGGCTTCCCCCGCCGGCGCGACTCTCATGGACTTTGGTCAGAATCTTGTGGGCTGGCTCAAGATCACAGTTCAAGGCCGCGCCGGGGATGTCATCACGGTCCGGCATGCCGAGGTACTCGAGCACGAGGAACTGGGAATCCGCCCCCTCCGCACTGCCCAAGCCAGCGACCGCTTTGTCCTCAGCGGAGGTTTGGACCAGTTCGAACCCACCTTCACCCTGCACGGCTTCCGCTATGCACAAATCGAAGGATGGCGGGATGAATTAGGCGAGCTGGCTGATTCTGTCAGGGCCGTCGTCGTCAGTTCAGAACTGCACCGCACCGGATATTTGAAGACCTCGGACGAGCTGCTGAACCGCTTCCACGAAAACGTGCTCTGGGGCATGAAAGGCAACTTTGTCGACGTTCCCACCGATTGCCCGCAAAGAGACGAACGACTTGGATGGACCGGCGACATCGCGGTCTTTGCGCCTACAGCCTCCTTTCTTTACGACACCAAAGGTTTCCTAAGCGATTGGCTGGCCGATCTTGCCCTGGAGCAACAGCATCATGCCGGCGTCGTTCCTTTCGTCGTCCCGGACGCGATCAAACTCTTTGCCGGCGGAACGGTCGTAGGGGATTGGGCAGCCTCCGGCGCCCCGACCGCAGCCTGGAGTGACGCGGCGGTTTGGGTTCCGTGGGCACTCTGGGAAGCCTATGGTGACGAGAAGACTCTTTCCGACCACTTCGAATCCATGGCTTCACATGTCCGCTGCGTCATGGCGGCACGTTCCTCAGATGGTGTCTGGGACACCGGCTTCCAGTTCGGGGACTGGTTGGATCCCGATGCGCCCCCGGAAGATGCCTTTGCTGCCAAAGCTGACCCTGGTGTTGTGGCCACCGCCTGTGCCTTCCGTTCCGCGGATCTGACTGCGAAAGCGGCCGCTCAACTGGGAAGGACCAAGGAACAGAAAGAATTCGAAGATGCCGCTGCTGGGCTTCGCCTGGCGTTCAACAATAAGTACGTGGAAAACGGCAAGGTCCACAGTGACTGCACTACCGCATATTCCGTTGCGATCGTCTTTGGCCTGCTTGACGAAGCCGATATGAAGGCTGCCGGGGGCCGTTTGGCTGAACTCGTTGAGGCAAGCCAGTTCCGGATCTCCACAGGTTTCGTAGGAACCCCGTTCATCACCGATGCACTTACTTTGACAGGGAATGTTGACCTTGCGTACCGGCTGTTGCTTGAGCGAGGCTGCCCGTCCTGGCTCTATCCCGTGACGATGGGAGCGACCACCGTCTGGGAACGATGGGATTCCATGCTGCCGGACGGAACCGTCAACCCCGGCGAGATGACCTCGTTCAACCACTACGCCCTCGGGTCGGTGGCCGACTGGATGCACCGCACCATCGGGGGTATCGCCCCAGCATCGCCCGGATACAAAAGTGCCATCATCGCTCCCCGGCCCGGTGGGGGAATCACGTGGGCGGAGGCGAGCCTCGAAACACCCCAAGGCGTAATCTCAGTGCACTGGGAACTCTCCGGGCGCGACCTCACTGTGTCGGTGAGCGTACCCGAAGGTACCGAAGCCGTTCTCCGCCTCCCGGGGCGGAAAGACCAAACCTTGGCAACAGGAAAGAGCGTCTGGCACGTCACCGATCAGGACGTTGACGCCATCACGGCAATGAACGTTTTCTGACTCCTGAGGACAGCGAGCTGACAGCCCAGAAAGTGCAGGCGGGACCGATGGTCCCGCCTGCACTTGTCTTAACCGATGGCCCTACCTGGGAAGATCAACCAACGCGAAGAAGCAGTGCCGGCCCGGACCCACTTCAACGGGCTCATGCGTGGGCAAGTGCACAACGGCAGTGGTTCCCGTTGGAACCAGAGCATTGATGGACAGTTCGTTTCCGTTCAGTTCCCATGCAACCTCGGCGAGACCATACGGCGTAAGGTGCCGGGTTGACGCCGAGGTGAGCGCGCCGCCGGGGCAAGGACGAATGAGAATCTTGCGGTAGCCGGGTTCAGCCGGAGCCAAACCTCCAATAGTGCGGTGCATCCAGTCAGCAACCGATCCGAGGGCGTAGTGGTTGAAGGAGGTCATCTCACCGGGATTGATGTTCCCGTCCGGCAGCATGGAATCCCAACGCTCCCAGATGGTCGTCCCACCCTGCAGCACGGCGTACAGCCACGATGGGCATTCCTTCTCCAACAGGAGGTCGTAGGCGAAGTCGACGTGTCCGGTGAGTGTCAGCGCGTCGGTCACTACCGGCGTTCCGGCGAAGCCAGTGGCAATGCGGTTGCCTGCATCTGCGACAAGTTCCGCCAACCGGTCACCTCCGCGCTGCCTCTGGCGGTTCGTCGGGTACAGGTCAAATACGATGGCCAACGCATAGGCCGTCTGGGCGTCGCTCGTCATCGTGCCGTCACTGAGGATATAACGTGCTGCGAATGCGGACTTTACCCGATCGGCCATAGTTTCGTAGTACCTTTCGTCTTCACTCCTGCCAAGCCGCTTGGCGGTCATCGCCATGTGGCGAGCAGACCAAGCGAAGTAGGCGGAAGAAACGAGATACTTGTCCGTGCGGGCAGCGGCCGGATCGTGCGGCGGAGCAGCAGGATCCAGCCAGTCACCTAGTTGGAATCCTTCGTCCCACAGGTAGGTCTCGCCTGCCCGCTCAGCCACGAGATCAACCCATGCCTTGGCGCTCTCGTACTGGGTGGCGAGAATTCCGGGATCGTTGAACCTCTCGTACAGAGTCCACGGTGTCAGCACAGCGACATCGCCCCAGACGGCGCCCGGAAGGCTTGCATCCCAGGATCCGGCCTGTACCCAAGGCACATACCAAGGGACGGTTCCGTCGGGCAGTTGTTCGCCTTCGACATCCTGAAGCCACCCGGCCAGCATTCCGGCGCAGTCATACAGATAGGACGCTGTGGGGCCGAAAACCTGCAGATCACCGGTCCACCCAAGGCGCTCGTCACGTTGGGGACAATCGGTCGGGATACTGACGAAGTTGCCGCGCATGCTCCACAGGACGTTGTCGTGAAGCCTGTTCAGCAGCGGATCGGAGCACTCGAACCAGCCGGTTCGTTCCATGTCGTTGTGATAGATACGTGCGCGGACCGATTCGAGGTCCACAGCATCTACGTCGCCGCTGATTTCGGCGTAGCGGAAGCCATGCAGAGTGAATCGTGGTTCCCACGTGACATCGGCGGTTTCAGCAAGTGTGAGCACATCGGTCGAAGCCGCCAACCGGAGCGGTCGCCGGTACAGTTCCGCGTCTTGGAGGACTTCGGCGTGCCTCAGCGTAACCGTTGTGCCATTTTCGCCGCGGACCGTGATGCGCAGCCGCCCGACCAGGTTCTGGCCGAAATCCAAGAGCGTGGTGCCTGACGGGGACACCCAGACATTCTGTGGGGCGATTTCTCCGGTGCAGCGTACCGGTGGGCCTTTAGGAGCCTGAACGGTGGCCGGATCCCGCTCTACGGCCCGGACGCCGGACCACGATTGGTCGTCATAACCTGGCAGTGACCACCCTGGGAGCTCCAGGCGGGCGTCGTAATGTTCACCGTCGTAGAAACTGGCCAACACTATGGGGCTAGGTGAGGCCTTCCACGTCTCATCCGTTCCTACGGTTTCAAGTGTTCCGTCGTTGTAGGTCAGTTCCAGCTGCGCCAAAAGTGCACGTTCCTGGCCATACACATTGCGGGTACCGCCTTTGAAGCCGATCCGTCCTCGGTACCAGCCGTCCGCAAGCCAAGCTCCAAGAACGTTTTCTCCAGCAACGATATGGTCGGTGACGTCGAAGGTGGAGTATCGGAGCCTTTGGTCGTACTTGGTCCATCCCGGGGCCAGCACTTCCTCGCCCACCTTCTGGCCGTTGATCTCAACCTCATAAGTTCCGTGTGCCGTCACATACAGGCGGGCCGATTCGACCCCAGCAGGGACCTCGAAGGAGCGGCGAAGCAAAGCAACCGGCTGGTCACTATCGAGGTCCTCGCTCCATTCGGGAGAAACAGCTTTGGCGGTCCAGTCCGTTGGAATGAGGAGCCCAGCTTCGCAGGCAAGTTCTTCGCTCCACGCCGAGGGGGATTCCTCGCCATGACCCCACACACGCACTTGAAGGCCGATCCGCTCTCTGGACGTCAGTGGCTGACGCGGCCATGGAACAAGCACGGACTCCTCCGACGATATGCGACCGGATGTATCGCCGCCCGCGCTCCCTGCCCACCGGACTTCATAACCGGCCTGAACCCAGCCCTCGGGAGCCAGAGTTTGCCACGATAGCCTCGGTCGCTCCTCGCCTATTCCCAAAGCATCACGATGGTGCTCGACTTTGAGCGCATGAACGCGTGGTTGGTCTGCAGAGGACAACGAACTCGGAACAGCCGTCGTTTGAACAGACATAATTAATCCTTCACGTGAAACGTTTCATTGAAATGTTGAGGGTGTACACAAGAATAAGGATGAGGCCCAGGCTCGGCGGGACGCGGGCTTGGGCCTCATGGTTAGGTCTGGCGTCAGGTAACTTCGTTGGCGCTGCGGGTCAAGAGTGCCCGCATGACAGTGAAGGCCTCGTCCGGGTCGCGCCGCTGGACTGCGGCCGCCGCGCCAGCATGGAGTTCGAGGGCGACCGGATGCGGGTGCCCGGCGCCAAGCCCTTGGGCGTGCCAGCCTTCAAGGAACTCACCGATGAGGCTCTGCAGTTGGACAAACATCGGATTCCCTGAGGACTCAAGCATGAGCGCATGGAACTGAAGGTCGAGGCTGTGGAAGGCCTCCATGTCGTTCTCCTCGCCGGCCGCCCACATCCGACCTGCTACGGCGACGAGTTCAGCGGCTTGGCCCGCGGAAGCGCGCATAGCGGCGAGGCGCGCAGCTTCTGGTTCGATGGCCAGCCTTAGCCCGACCAGAGCCTCCATCTGCGCCGGGCGATCCGGGGAACCCATTCGCCAGCGGATGATTCGGGGTTCGAACTGATTCCACTGGGTGGGGTCCAGGACCATGATGCCTACACGGCGGCGGGAGGCGACCATGTGCATCGACTCCAAGACCCGGACCGTCTCCCGTGCCACGGTCCGCGAGACGCCATGCGTGCGTTCGAGTCCTTCCAAGGTGAGGATGCTGCCGGGGGGCACTTCGCCCGAGCAGATGTCCCGGCCCAGACGCTCCAAGACCTGGTCATGCAGACCGGCCGGCTGCAGGTTCTCTGTCATGCGGCGCCGGCTGAGGAGAGGTGGGCCGTTGATGGGCTGCCTGCTTCGTTAGACGCATTCTTCATGGCCATACCCTCATATGCCTTGGCGGGGATCTGGGTGGCGAGCTTTCCACCGCTGACGTCGATCAACGTTCCGGTGATATATCGCGAGGCATCACTGGCCAGAAATAGGAGAAGATCGGCAACTTCGTCGGGCTCTCCCCATTTTCGGAGCGTCAAGGTGTTCAGGAGGCGGTCCTGAGCTTCCTGGGGCATGTCAGCAAAACCGTTCATTCCCGTCGGAATCATCCCTGGGGCGTAGGCATTGACCGTTACGTTCCATGGCCCGAGTTCCCCCGCAAGCACCTTCGTCAACTGCACAACTGCAGCCTTGGAAGCGGCGTAGGCCGCACTACCGATGCTCGGAACAATGGCTGCGAATGAAGCCGCGTTGATGACCCTTCCGTAGTCACTCGCCTTTAAGTAGGGGATGGCCGCCTGGCAGACGCGGGCCACGCCGGTGACGTTGACATCGAAGCACCGCTGCCAAGCCGAGCTGGAGAGTTCTTCGATTGTGCCTTCAACATTGATTCCGGCGTTGTTCACAACGATGTCGATGCCGCCGAAGTGTTCCGCTGCCGCCATTACAGCGGTTCGCACCGATTCGTCGTCAGTGACATCGCAGGCAAAACCGGCAATATCCGCGCCGCCGGCGGCCAGGCGAGCAGCCAAGCCCTCAACCCCTTCCAGCGAGACATCCAGCGCGGCGACCTTGGCGCCGTTGCGTGCGAAGGCCTCGGCGACAACTTCCCCGATACCCCGGGCCGCGCCCGTCACTAGCACCACACGCCCGTGAAGGCCCCAACGCACAGTCTTTTCAATAGTCATACGATTAGCTTACAGTTCTTTGAAACGTACTATCAATAGAAGGAGACTAGTTTTCATGGGCACTCAGGGGACACTGTGGGTTGTAGGCGGCGGCAGCGGGATGGGTAGGGCTGCAGCTGTAGTGGCGGCACAAAAGGGATGGAACGTCGCTGTGACTGGGCGGCGGGCGGATGCCGTGTCCGAAACTGCCAGCCTCATCAGAACTGCCGGGGGAGACGCGCTCGAGGTGCCCGCGGACGCCCGCGACGAGGCGTCCCTAAGTGAGGCTCACAAACGAATCGTCGGACACTGGGGTCCAGTGACCGCCGTCGTTCTGGCCGCAGGCCTCAACGCACCTGCCAGGACCTGGGGTGACCAGAATATTGGGGAATTCGCCGCCATTATCGACACCAACCTGACCAGTGTGGCGCGGGTGATTGACCTCGTTCTTCCCGGAATGCGGGCTCAGGGGCAGGGAAACATTGTTGTGGTTTCTTCCCGCGCCGCATGGCGGTTCTCTCCGGGTTCCGGCGTTGCCTATATGACTAGCAAAACAGGCTTGTCTGCTTTGGTTGCATCCCTGAACGATCAGGAAGGCGCCAATGGAATCAAAGCGTGCCACCTTTGCCCTGGGGACGTGGACACAGACTTCCTGTCCATGCGCCCGGAAGTTCCGGACGCGGGCCAGCGTTCCAAAATGCTCAGCGCCGAAGACATCGCACGATCCGTGCAATTCATACTCGACAGCCCCCAGCATGTTCGTATCGACGAATTGGCACTTAGCCCGATAGGACAGCGATAGGCGGGGGTGCGAGTGGGAGCAGGCACCAGGGGCCCAGTTTTACTTACCCTGGGACGGGACATGAACCGGGGTCTGCCCGGCGAGGCAACCCGACCCTCGGTGCGTGTTGCGATTCCGCGTACCGCGCCGGGTGGCTTAATTAGGCGGCCGGTCCAGCGGCGCAAGTTTCGTCGCAACGCCGAAGGGCGCAGAGTCGACGGTTAGGGCATCTGCGCTGTCCTCGGATTCATCGTTGTCGTGTACACGTCCGCGTGGTGGAAGAGTTTCCGGTCGCTTCCATGGTCCTGAAGAAGCCAAAGAAAAAACCATCCTCGGAGACGGCGCAGACCGTACCCAATATCCGCTCCTTGGACTTGTGCTGGCTTAGGGCCACGATGTCACCGGGCATCAACTCTCTCCAGTCTGTGACGACGGTTCGACGGTAACCGCAATGGGTTGGCGGCAGTATCTGCTCCGGAGAGGCCCTCGGTTGAAGTTCTTCCAGCTGCGTTGATCTGCTCATCTTCGTGTTCCCTGTGTCCTCCTTTATTTGGAGGACACAGGGGTTGTGACGGGGAGCCAGGGTGGGCGGCGTTTTTCGAAGGCTGCTATGAGAGCATCATCCTGAAGTGTCAGATCTATGTCGTCGAGCCCGTTCATGAGGCGCCGGCGCGTATCGTCGTCGAGCTGAAAGGTGGTGCTCACACCGCCTGCTTCGACGGTTCTGGCTCCGAGATCCAGGGTGACCGCAGTCTGTGGATTTCGTTCCAGTTCGTCCCACAGCAGCAGTAAGGACTCCTCGCTTACTTGGGCGGCAAGGAGGCCGGCTTTTCCCGCGTTGCCACGGAAGATGTCCGCAAATCTTGGAGAGAGGACTGCCTTGAATCCGTAGTCCATCAACGCCCATACAGCATGTTCGCGTGATGATCCTGTGCCGAAGTCCGGGCCTGCAACCAAGATGATGCCACCTTCATATTCGGGCCGGTTCAGCACAAAATTGGGGTCCTTTCGCCAGCCGGCGAAGAGGCCGTCCTCGTAGCCAGTCCGGGTAATCCTTTTCATGTATACGGCCGGAATGATCTGATCGGTATCGACATTGGTGCGCCGAAGCGGCACCGCTGTTCCCTGGACGGCAGTAACGGCCTGAAACGGCATCTGTTCTCCCTAGAGCGCGACTGACGGGTAGTCCTTGCCCAACCAGTGGTCCAGTTTCCTGGCGAATTCCCTTTGGAACGAGAGGGGTCCGTGTTCCTTGGTGTATTCCTCCTCGAAAACGGCGACGAAGAGGGTCAGGGACAGGAAAAAATGGGCGCCGTTCTCAAACAGCCAGACATAGTCGTAGTTGACCAGTGCGTTGCGCTCTTCATCCGTGAAGGATACCCACGAGGTCTTCTCGACATCGTTGAGCCGGATACCGACTTCCTTTTCCCAATCCTCCAGAGCCCGAGCTGCGTCTTCCTTGTAGCGCGCAACCCAGCGTGGGTCCCTATCCACCGTGTACAGGAATTTGTTGACGTAGTACCTGCTCATGCTGAGACACCTTCCTTTGCGGTGACTGGGCCGGCGGTTCCACCAGAAACAGCAGCCGCCTTTTCAGCGGCGGCCGCCAGCTTTTGGCCCTTGTTCGGGTACCAGGTCATGAACATTTCCCGTGTGTGATAGAGGTCGAGCTGGTCGACATAGTCGGCGTTTTCGGGGCCGGCAATACCCATCATCAGGATGAGGTCCATGAAGCCATGAGTAGCGTTGCCGGCTCCGGACATGGACTCGTGGGTGACGTTATCCAGGATGGCTTCGATGTTTCCGGTTGAGAGCCATTCGATGGCTTGGCGGTCGAATTCCGGATCCGGTCCGTGCTCACCGAACTGGCGAGGGCCCCCAAGCTCCAGGGACAGGTGTCCGGTGCCGATGGCGGCGATCTTCTTCTCCGTAGGATATTCATCGATGATCTGACGAATGGCGCGGCCGAGCTCCCAGAAGCGCTTAGGCGAGGGCAGGGGAGGGGCAAAGATGTTGGTGTAGATCGGAACGACAGGGAGGTCGGCATCCGGGCGAACCGTGATGATGGGGCAGATGATGGAGTGGTCAATCTTCAGTTCATGGCTGAAGGAGAAATCAAAACCGCGCTCCATCAAGCCCCGGTGCATGAAGTCCGAGAAGGCGACGTCGCCATCGAGGACGTACCTGGGGATGCCGAATTCGCGTTCTTCGTTGTAAAACGTTGCGTCATACTTTTCCTGCTTGCCGATCAGGAACGTTGGGTAGTTGTCCAGGAAGAACTGGTGGAAGTGGTCGGCGCCGACCATCACCAGGATGTCGGGTTCGGCGGCCGTAAGAGTTTCGCGGTATGCCTCGACCTTGCGTTTCCATTCATCAGCCTGGGGCATTCGTTCTTCGGGCGGGGCGGTCGTTGCCTTGAGGTAGAAAGGGTGGTGGGTGCTGGCTAGCACTGCCGTCAGATTTGCCATGTGGATCTCTCCTTCGATTTGTCTGCTCCGCTGCGCTGCGGGTCTTGGGGAAGGCCGTCGGGGCCGGGGCCGCGGACGTCCCTTACTGGGTGCGGTCTGCGTCTACATAAACGGCATTGCGGTCCACGGTCATGTACACGTCCATGCCGATGGGGTTCCTATGCTCTTCAGCGATCTGTCCCAGCAGTCCTGCAGCACGGGCCAGAAGGGCGAAGCCGCGCAGCAGGTCCGTCGGTAGTCCCAGATCAGCGAGGGCCGCTCCGCATACGCCGGCGCCGTTCAGAGGTAGCTTCCGGCCCAGGGCTTTGTCGCTCATCCGGCCAATGGCTTCAAAGAGCCGGAGGTGGGATCCGCGCAGACCTTCTTCTTCGGCGATGCGCAGCAGTGCCGGAGTCCGGGGATCGCCATGCTTGTGGTTTGGGTGGCCCAGACCGGGAACGAATTTTCCGGCTGCCCGTTGGCTAGTGATGGCCGCGAAGGCCATTTCATCCCACTCCTGGTCGGACTCCGGCAACTGGCCCTCATGTGCGGCAAGTGTTGCGGCAAGGAACTGTCCGCAGTCCTCTGTTACCCCCAAGAAGCGTGAACCGCCGCCAAGGAGCCCCGCGGCCATGGCTCCCTGGAGGGAGTCGGGGGCGCTGAGGTACGTCAGCCTTGCAGCAATGGCGGTGGGAGTGAAGCCGTGATCAGCCAGCGCTACAAGGACGGACTCGAAGACGCGTAGTTCCCCTGAAGTTGGTCGGCGCATTGCGACGAGCCAGAATGCCAGCTCACCAAAGCTGACCTTGCCCATCAGATCCCCTGCCAGATCGTGCCCAAGCAGCCGTATCTCTGTCGTGGTGGACGTCCCCAGAGAGGTGGGAAAGTTCAACGCGTCAGTTCCTGTTGTGGTTGTCATCATGCTCCATTGGTTGCTGTGGAAGGAACCGCCGAGGCCGCCAACCAGAGGCGGACCTCTTCGGTGTGTTCTCCCAGGTCCGGCGGTGCCATGTCATATCGGGCCGGGGTGGCTGAGAACGTGATGGGATTTCTGACCCCTGGAACCACCTTTGGCCCGCGACCAACCTGAACAACCGGTTCCAAGCCGAGCTTCTGGGCATATTCCACACCCTGTTTGATGGTGTTGATAGGTCCGTTGGCGACCCCGGCCTCGTTGAGCTTCTCGAACCAGTGTTCTGCTGTTTGTGTCTTCAGCCGCTCGACCAGCAGCGGACGCAGTTCCTCGCGACGAGCGGTCCTGTTTGCGTTCTCCGCGAACCGAGGATCCTCCGCAAGTTCCGGAACGCCCAGGACCCGACAGAGTTTCTGGAACTGTACGTTATTGCCCGCCGTGACAATGAGGTCGTCATCGGCTGTGGGCAGGGCTTCATATGGGAAAAGGCTTGGATGTGCATTTCCCATTCGGAAGGGAGTGACACCTCCGGCGACATAGGCTGACGTTTGATTCACCAGGCCGCTCATCGCCGACGCCATGAGGCTCGTTTCGATGTTCTGACCCTCGCCGGTGCGGTCACGGTGGTGCAGGGCGGCAAGAATACCAATTGCTGAATGCAGTCCTGCCATGACGTCGAAGACACTGATACCAGCACGGTACGGCTCGCCATGTGGGTCTCCGGTCAAGCTCATAAGCCCGGACATGGCCTGAACGATGAGATCGTAGCCCGGAAGCGAAGCGCCCTCTGCGGTGCCGAAGCCACTGATTGAGCAGTAGATGACCGCTTCATTGCGTTCACGAACGGAGCCATAGTCCAACCCAAATCTCTTGAGTCCGCCGGGCTTAAAGTTCTCAATCACGACATCTGCACGAGCTGCAAGTTCCTTGGCGGCTGAAAGATCGTCGCCCTTCTTGAGATCCAAGACAACGGACTTCTTATTCCTGTTGATTGCTGAATAGTACGTAGAAACTCCGTCTGGGCGGACTGGCGGGACCCAAGACCGGGTGTCGTCACCGGTCGGACTTTCCACCTTGATGACCTCGGCTCCCATGTCGGCCAGCAGCATGGTGGCATATGGGCCCGCGAGCACGCGGGAAAAATCGGCGATGACAATCCCGTCAAGGGGGCGTGCGGGTGCGTGAGCGGGCCCGTCTCCGGTGTGGCTGGTCACGAATGGTCCTTTCGACCTCGAAGCAGTTTGTCCGCTAGGCGGACAAGCGTCCGAATTTGTGGAATATTTATACAATGAAGGCTCTGGCGCAGAAGTGTCAAGGGTCACGGCCAACTATGGGAGATGGAAATGGCGCAGCGAGGCATTGGACCCGACTTCATTGAGGCGCTGGCCAGAGGACTCGACGTTCTCAAGTGCTTTTCGCCCGATCAGCCCCGGATGAGTCTTAGTCAGGTGGCCCAGGCCGCCGATCTGACCCGGCCCACCGCGCGCAGGATTCTCCTGACTCTCGAAGAGCTCGGCTATGTACGCGCGGACAATGGCGTCTTTGGATTGATGCCGAAAGTCTTGGAGCTGGGGATGGCCTACATCGGGGCCCAAGGGCTTTGGGAGATGGCCCGACCGCATCTTGAGGACCTCGTGCGGCGAACAGGAGAGTCGTCCTCGATGGCGCAGCTGGACGGCTCGGACATTATCTACGTGGCGCGGGTAGCTGTCCCGAAGCTCATCGCTCTTCGCGTCGACATCGGCACGCGCTTCCCGGCCCTGCGGACCTCCCAGGGGAAGATTCTCCTGGCCTCGCTTCCGGAGGCGGAGGCTCTGGAAGCCCTCGCTCAACCGTCCCGATCCGGACTTCCAGGGGATGGTGCTTTGGATCGGGATGCAGTTTTGGGACTTTTGAGTGAAGTTCGGACCAGGGGGTGGGCGCTGGCCGATGAGGAACTGGCGCCGGGTGTGCGCTCGATATCGGTCGGCGTCCGGGACGGGTCAAACGTGGTGCGGGCTTCCATGAACGTCACAGTCCACGCCCAGGAGACAAGTGTTGAAAAGCTCACGGGCGAATACCTTCCCATGCTTCAGGATGCTGCCGCAGCGGCCGGACTGGACTGGGCGCGGTGGCAGGCTCGTCCCGTCAAGTCTTTGGGCAGGTAAAGATGCCCGTCTCTTCCATCCCCATTCCTGTGACGCTTGACACCCTGCTGTGGCTCCTGTCACCATCATCCCAGTAGAACGTACAGGTGTCCGCTAGGCGGACAATTCAGGAGATGAGAACCAATGAGTCACCTTACGGGCAACGAGGCCCCTACGGTCGCAACGACCAGTACTGCGGATGAGGACTTCGACGTCATCGTGGTGGGATACGGTCCCGTCGGCAGGTTGCTGGCGCTAAAGCTAGGGCGGAGGGGCCACCGCGTAGCCGTGGTGGAGCGCCAGGAACAGGTGTATCCGCTGCCGCGAGCTGTGCATTTCGACGATGAAATCGGGCGGATCTTCCAGTCCGTGGGCGCCGGCCCGGACAAGATGTCCGAAGTGGTCGAACCCTACGACGACTTCTACGAGTGGCGGAACGCTACCCATGAAACAATCCTGCGATTGGATTGGCGTAACGCCGGTCCGTCGGGATGGAACGTCAGCAACTTCTTCTACCAGCCAGGCATGGAGAATTTCCTAAACTCCAAGGTGATGGAACTCGATACCGTCAGCTTGCTGCGCGGGTGGGAAGCAATCACGCACACAGAAACCGCCGACCGCGTAAATCTCCAGCTGCGCAACACGTCCAGCGATGAGCGCAAGGTCTTCAGCGCCCGCTACATCATCGGCGCCGACGGAGCGAACAGCAAGGTGCGGGACTGGATCGGCACGGCCATGACCGATCTGGGATACTTCCACGACTGGCTTGTTGTGGATCTGCTCCCGACCAATCCCCTCCAGATCGACCCTCCTGCTTCCCAGTTCTGCGACCCGGCCAGGCCCACCACCGTCGTCCCCGGTGGTCCCGGTCGCCGTCGTTTCGAGTTCATGCGTCTTGAACACGAAACCAAAGAAGAGCTGAACACCGAAGCCCGCGCATGGGAGCTTCTGAAAGACTGGGGTGTCACACCAGATACCGCCACAATGGAGCGTCACACCGTCTACACCTTCCAGGCGCGCTGGTGTGACCAGTGGCGCCGCGGTCGTCTGCTCCTTGCAGGGGACTCAGCGCACCTGATGCCACCCTTCGCAGGTCAGGGTATGTGCTCCGGTCTGCGCGATGCTGCAAACCTTGAGTGGAAGCTGGACCTTGTGCTCCGAGGTTTAGCGCCCGACAGTATCTTGGACACTTACGGATCCGAACGGTCCGAACACGTGCGCCATTTTATCGAGCGCTCGATGCAGCTTGGCGAAGTCATCTGCCTCACCGACGAGGCCGAAGCCCGAGCCCGCGATGCCGCAATGGCCAAAGACATCGCCGACGGAACTTCTATGCCTCCACGCCCGCTTCCGCGGCTGGGTGATGGTCTTCACCGAGACGATGCCGGGGGCGGTACGCTCGCGATACAGGCACCTGTGCGGAACGGAACCCAGCCATCACTCTTCGACGACGCGCTCGGGTCAGCGGGCACGCTCTTGCTGCGAACCGCGGCTGACCGGAGCCGGCTGTCCGCAGAAAGCGCTGATGATCTCGCAAACCTGGGATTCAAGGTCATCTCCTTCGCCTCCTCTCAAACGGAGTCAACGGCGGTGGACAGCACTGGTGCCTACGCGCAATGGTTCGATGCCTTGGATGCAGATGCGGTCCTTGTTCGCCCGGATTTCTACATTTATGGAGTTGCCAAATCTGATGATCTCTCCACCCTCGTCGAGGAATTCCTGACAACTGTCGGCATGGCAACCACGCCGGTACCAACCCGCGGTTTGAGCACTGCAGCGCTCTGATGCAACTGCTTGACCCTTTCACTCCGCCCGAAGTACGTTGCCTGATCGAGAATTTCCTGGCGGCGTACACCGATGCCGTGGACGCCCAAGACGCACAGGCAGCTGCGACGCTGCTATCAGCGGCAGCGCTCCACTTCAAAGGCGATCCGCCTTTGCACGGCGAGGAGGACATCGGCGCGTTCTACGCATCAGCCTTCCTCGACCCATCCCGTACTCACCACCTGATCACCAACCTGAGGACTTCCCTCGTCGGCGTCGACGCCGAGTACACCGCCATCTACCAACGATGGTCCGTGGCCGATCCCACGAACCCCGTCTGCGAAGCCATCGGCCGCTACGCCGGCCGATTCACATTGACAGCAGCTGGCCCCACCTGGGTCGAGCACCGAGTCATCACCACCTAAACGTGCGTGCGGTGTCCCACCTAATGGAACTTAGTGCTGGTTTATCTATCTCCATACCGTGTCAGACGGTCACCAGCAGCCAGAGGCAGACCCTAGACGGCCTCCTGAATGCACCTTCTCGAACTCAATCTCTTTGGGTAGTTGCACACCCACTCTTGCCATCCAGAAAGGCCCGACCATGTCACACCCATCCCCAGCCGGGGTAGTAGTCCCGACCAGCAGAGGCGGCCTCGTCATAGGAATCTGCGCCGCCATGATCCTCTTTGATGGATATGACCTCATCGTCTTCGGCAACGTCATCCCGTCGCTGATCGCTGAGCCTGGGTGGCAAGTCACGCCAGCCATTGCAGGACGTATAGCATCTCTAACCCTCGTTGGCATGCTCATCGGCGCTCTCGTGGCCGGTACCTTGTCCGACCGGTTGGGCCGCCGAAGCGTCGTCATCATCAGCCTGGCTTGGTTCTCCTTGACGATGGCCGCCTGCGCTGTGGCCCCGGATCCACGGGTATTTGAGATCGCCCGGATCATCGGTGGCTTGGGTCTCGGTGCCCTTTTCCCCACCGTTACGGCACTCGTCATCGAAGTGGCACCGGAACGACGCAAAGCTCTGGCGTACTCTTTCACCCTTTTCGGCTACCTGGCCGGAGGTATCGTGGCCGGCATTCTTGCGTTGGCGCTCATTCCGACTCTAGGCTGGCGGTCGCTGTTCTGGGCGGGAGCGCTTCCAATCCTGTTGGTCCCTGTAGCGATGAAGTTCCTCCCGGAATCCCCTGCGTGGCTCGCAGCCAAGTCAGCACCAGCGTCACTCAAGGCCTCCCGCAAGAGCGCAATGTCTTCGATCTCGGCTCTATTCAAAGACGGCTTCGCGCGCAACACCATCCTGGCGTGGGGCGTGCAATTCTGCAGTCTGTTGCTTGTATTTGGAATGGTCAACTGGCTCCCCACCATCATGATCAGCATGGGGTACAACCTGCAGTCGGCGCTGTTCTTCGCCGTAACGTTGAACGTGGGCGCGGCGGTAGGCTCCCTCATCGGGGCCCGGCTTGCAGATAAGGGTCTCACCAAGAAGGTGACGGCCGTTCTGTTCATTGTTGGCTGCCTCTCGGTCGCCGCGCTCAGCTTCGGGCCGCCCACCGCAGTCATGTTTGCCCTGGTTGCATTGGCCGGTGCGGGAACCCTTGGAACTCAGATCCTGGTCAACGTGTTTGTTAGTTCCATCTACCCTGCCCATATGCGGGGCACCGGGCTGGGCTGGGCGTTGGGGATCGGTCGGTTGGGCGCCATCGTCGGACCCCTGATTGGCGGTGCCATCCTTGGTGCCGGCATGCCGGCCCAATGGAATTTTTACATATTTGCCCTCGTCGCAGCCCTGGGAATGCTTCTCGTGCTCCCCATTGCTGTGCAGGTCCGAGCCAATAATGCGACAAATAACGTCGACGCTGTAAGGAGCTAACTATGCTGAATGGATTGCGGGTCATCACCCTTGAAGAACACTTTGCTACCCCCGACTACAGCAAAGGCGAAGGCGGAAACTTCGTTCCGTCCTTTGCTGAATCAGTGGCACGGCGCATCAGCGATGTAGAAAACATTCGAATTCCGGAGATGGACCGGACCGGTATCGACATTCAGGTTCTCTCTTTGACGACGCCAGGCGTTCAAGGCGAAAGTGGGAGCGAAGACGCGGTCGTCAAAGCGAGACGCAGCAATGACGTTTTGGCCAAGGTCGTGAAGGAACACCCTGACCGGTTTGCTGCGTTCGGTGCCATCCCGACCCAGGACCCTCAAGAGGCCGTCAACGAACTCAAAAGGGTCGTCCTGGACCTTGGATTCAAGGGCGTATTGGTCAACGGCCATACGAACGGCGTCTACTTGGACGATCCACGTTTCGACATTCTTTGGACGGAAATATCGAACCTGGGGGTTCCTCTTTACATCCACCCAGCTTTCTCACCATCGCCGCTGGCACCGCTGAGCGGCTATCCCGAACTGGCGGGCCCGGTCTGGGGGTGGGGCTTTGAAACTGCCTCACATGCCTTGCGGCTAATAGCCGGCGGTGTCTTTGACCGGCACCCCGACGCGCAAATCCTGCTCGGCCACATGGGGGAGGGGCTACCGTTCACCCTCGACCGGCTCGATGACCGATGGGCAGTACTCCAGCACTCCGTCCCATTGGAACGAAGGCCTTCCGACTACATCCGCGAAAATGTTTACGTCACGACCGCGGGAGTCGAAAGCGCAGCTCCGTTGCACTGTGCACTTGAGGCCTTGGGCAATGACCGTGTGCTGTTCTCCGTAGACTATCCATACCAATCAGCGGACACAGCAACTGCATTCCTGGCAGCAATCGACCTTGACCAATCCGCCAAAGCTGCTCTTGCGGGAGGAAATGCAGCCAAACTCCTCAGCTTGTGAGGTCAGAGTCACACGTCTGCAGCCCGAGTAGCGTTAGTGCGGCCAGCGACGAAGGCCGAAAGCTTTTGTCGCTGGCCAACCACGGGCCGATTCCGTTCCTGTCTCTACCCGGTCACGATGGGCGGGACTACTGTCTGCGAGAGATGGGATTCGATGCTGGGACCCTCGACTCCGGCGAGATGAGCTCCAATAACTACTCTCGGATCGGTCGCGGTCTGGATGAATCGGTTCATCTGCGGGCTTTCACCGATGTCCTCCGGTTACCAAAGCGGACGGATCGGGATTTTGGGTCGTGCTTGACCGGTACGGCAGACGGTTCGTGCTGAGTTCAGACAACGATTTAACGCGTTGGGCTTCCCAGGAGATGGAATCCATCACGTCGGTGAGGTCCAAGAACCTGCCGGTCTCATCACTGATACGGCTGGTGTTATTTTTTGGGCAGCCCTGGAACACCTGCAATCGGCCAGCGGCCGATGTTCCTCGGCGGTGAACCTGTATCCTTGCAGCTCATGGGTCCTGATTGTCTTGACTGTTGTCAGATGCCGTGGGCGCGTACTCGTTCTGGCGGGCCGCCGACCACTACGAGGTCCAGGTCCTGCGCGGACTGTAAGCCAGCCATGACGATGGACGGATTAATGAGTCCTTCGGTGTAAACCTTGTCACCGGTTGCGATGCTGGTTGCCTCGAAGAATGGCTCAAATATGTCGCCGGTCAGAAGTCCAAGCATTTGCGTGTTGTGTGCTGCGATGGAGAAGCTGTGGATGGTTCCGGCGGGGGCGTGGAGGAAGTCACCTTGGGTGAGCAGAACCTCTTCGCCGTTCACCCACAGCCAGATCCTGCCGGAGAGGCACAGGAAGTTTTCGGTGTGTTGCTGGTGGAAGTGGCGAACAATGTAGGGCTGGGGAGCAGACAGGGTATTGACGGCGAAGTACCTTCCCGCAGTGTTGCGGCCACGTGCGGTGTAGGAGTTGATGGCGTCAGGCCAGGCGCGATGTTCTCCGCCTCCTGAGCGCATGAAGTACGCCTCCGCACCTGCGGGGAGGTCTTCGTCCCACACGTCTTGCGCGCTGACCCGGGCCAGGTCATGCCGCTGGGCGGACCCCGGCAGGATCAGCCCGCCTGAAGCCTGATCTGTCGCCGGGTAGATGTGCTTTTCGGTCGATTCGCCCGATCCGAGCAGGATGTCCAAAGCCCCGCTTTGTGCGGAGAACAGCAACAGCTTCGTCATGTGACTGTGCATCCGGTATGCGACGGGCGTTCCTTCCGGGACGTGGACTGAATCCCCGGCAGAGAGAAGGCGGCTCTGTCCGGGTAGCCAAAACTGCGCGCTGCCTTCCATCACGTAGTAGGAGCGCTGCTGTCTGGGCAGACTGTGAAAGGCGACTTCGGTCCCTCGTGGGCCGAGGATGAAGGCAGCTTCGAATAGGCCGCCTGTGTCTGCTCCGCGGGCGATGATCGTCCATAGCTGCCCGTCGATTTCACGGCGGATACCTTCGCCCGAGGCAAGGTAGTAGGGCACCGGTTCCCCGGGCAATTCGTTGAGTACAGGGGAGAGGCGGTGCATAGCCTCAAGGTCGTTGACAGTCACAGTGTTTCTCCCTTTTTGACAAGTTCACGTTTGTTGTTGAGGCAGCGTCGGAAGAAGGTCTCTATGTCCAGGAAGCCAAAAGTGGTCTCTTCCATGGGTCCACTTCTGGTGGTTTTTCGACGGGCAGCTGCCCGCACCTCTGTGGCTAAGCGCCCGTCGTCCATGACGCTCTGCATGTCGACATCCAGCCGCCCGCTGGGATTGAGGAATCCGTGTTTGTAGTCCTGAAGTAGGTACAACTCGCTTTGACCTCCGGCGGTCAGCAGTGCTTCATGCAGTAACTCACTTTGTCCATGGGGAACCAAGACGTCGCCAGTGCCGTGGGATAGCTGGAAGGGAGGAGGGGCGGTTCCTATCCAATTCAAGGGATTGGCTTGACGTGCGATCCCCGGAACGTCTCCGGGATGCGCGCCGAGCAAACGGCCCTCGGGAGTCGCTGCGCCGTCGAGATGAGGGTTCGCCTCTTGGTGAGCCGCGACAATCCGTGCAAGGTCAACAGGAGCGTAGGACGCGGCGACGGCCTGCACCGACACGTCCCCGGCAGGTCCTTCTTCGGCCGGCAGCAGGTCAATATGACCTGTCAGTCCTGCCAAGGCAGCGAGGTGACCTCCTGCTGATGCGCCCCACAGGCCGATAGCTGCAGCATCGATCTCGTAGGAATCGGCGTGCTGCCGGAGGAAGCGGACAGCGCTTCGGACATCATGCAGTTGGGTGGGAAAGAGTGCCTGTCCTGAGAGCCGGTACTCGATGCTGGCTACAGCGTGGCCCGTTGCCAGCACATGTGCAACGAGATCCGGCGCGAGCGTGCGGTCCCCGGCGAACCACCCACCGCCATGCAGCCAGATCACGACCGGGACTGCGTGTCCGGTGCTCAATGGGCGGTAGAGGTCGAGTACAAGATCCCCGGTGGTCCGGCGGGCATAAACTACGCCAGGCTCAAGGCGGACGTTTGGAGCTGCGAAGGACGTTTGGGGCATGCAAGAAAACCTAATCGGTAGGTCGCACCGAGACCAGCAGGAAAATCCGCAGTATCGTTGAGGAAAACCGAACAATCGTCTGTTTTGTGCGTCTGGATATGCATGAAGATTTCAGGACAACCCATAGATACAGGGGGTGTGCGTGAAAATCACGGAGCTGCAGTTGCGGTACTTCGTAGCTGTTGCCGAAGAGGTGCACTTCGGACGGGCGGCAGCCCAACTCCGTGTGAGCCCCTCATCAGTAAGCGAACAGATCACTGCATTGGAGCGGCGGTTGGGACGTACGCTTTTTGATCGCACGTCCCGTAGCGTGGCCCTCACCACACACGCCCGGGAATTGCTCCCCCTCGCCCGCAAAGTAGTCTCCTCGATGGAGGAAGTACAGGGGTGGGCTCAGGAAATAGAGGGCGAGGAAACCCTCCGAATTGGGCTCATGGTATCAAGTCCGCAGTTCCAGGAAATCATGACGACAGCCACCGAGAAACTGCCCCACGTGCAGTGGCAGATCCGGCAACTTGGATTCTTGGGGTGGTACGAATCATTGGTCAAGGGCGAAGTCGACTGCGTGTTTCTCATTCAAATCGGGGAGCCAACAGGCTCCGAATTTGAAGCTTTGGCGCTATGGGACGAAAAATGCGTACTCGTAGCCTCAGCCGCGCATTCCTTGGCCGACCGGGAGCGTCTGCGAATGTCCGAAATCGTCGATGAGGTCTTCGTTGCGGTAACCGGCAACGCGCCCTCGGCCGCATGGTTTCCTATCATTACTGCCCCCGCCGCGGGTCGGCGCCGGGCACCCACCGCGAGAAACTTTGAAGAAGTCCTGGAACTTTGTAGCGCGGGTCTGGGAGTAAACATTTCAGGAGAATCCGCCGCCACAAGTTACGCCAGGCCGGGCATACGGTTCATCCCCCTGGAGGACGCTCCTTCGGCAACCGCGTACCTGTGTCTTCGTCGTGAACGCCACGACGGCATTCTCGAACAGTTTGCGCGCTTGGCAATCAAAGTCATGCACACACGGTCGTAGGCGTTGGGCATATTGTGGGTGGTAGCTGACCAGGCAGCATAGTGTCCGCCGATATCAATAGACCTCACTACGCCCCGAATGAGCCGCTCACATTTCAAAGCATTTGGCTGAGTGGCATCTGCTTACGGATGGGACTCCGCTGTCGATGGTTATTCATCGATCTCCCGGTCAATAACCAAAGATACGCGGTCGGCACGATACGTGTCTTCTGCATACTCGAAGCACTTGCCGTCCTTGTCGAAGGTTCGACGGATCAGACGAAGGCCGGCCGCGGCTTGGCGAGTCTGGAGGAGATGGCTGGCTTCTTGATCCAGAACAACGACTTCAAGGTTCGCCACAGTACGAGCCGGGATAATAGCGTATTTGTTCCGCAAGACATCCCAGAGTGATCCGGACAGGTCTTCCTTAAGGAATCCGGGCAAAATGTGGGCCGGGTAGAAGGTCGTTTCGAGGGCCAGAGGCTCGTTGTCTGACCGGCGGAGGCGCTGAAGCGCGACCACGGAGGCTCCGGTATCGATGCCCAGCGCAGCCGCTTGAGCGTGGCTCGCCGGCTTCTTCTCAGCCCAGAGAAGCTCGGCGCCAGGATGTCTGCCGGCTTTGCTGATTTCGCGGGAAAAGCTGCCTAACCTCAGCTCAATCCTTGGCTCTGAAACAAACGTCCCTCTCTTTCCATCGCGGTAGTCACGGTAAACGAGACCTTCGCTCTCCAAAATATTCAGAGCGCGCCGGGCAGTCATCCGGCTAACCCCGTGGTCGAGGCAGAGCTCCCGTTCCGGAGGAAGAGGTGCGTGAGGTTTAAGATCCCCACCTCTGATGCGTGACCTGAGATCGTCACTGATCCGGACGTAGGCGGGTTGCAGAATGTGCTCACCCGACGAAGTTTTTTCCATGCTCACCCTTGACACGGTAGCGCCTCAAACCTAAGGTCGTTCTTGGTATATACCAAGCTTACCAAAATCTTCACTCCTCTTGAAGGACGTCAAATGGAAACCTCGCACAGCTCAAAGCAGAGCAGCAGCGGCATGAAGCGCGAACTTGGCTGGTACGCCTCGTTCTCAGTGGCTTTCGGGTTTGTCTCGATCGCCACAGGAATTTTCACAACATACGGCGCGGTACTGAACACCTCAGGCGGTCGAGGTATCTGGGCCTGGCCGATAACAGTGGTCGGCCAGTTGATGGTCGCCCTGATCTTCGGTGCCTTAGCGGCCAGGATGCCCATCAGTGGGTACGCCTACCAATGGGTCTCCCGCATCGCCCACCCCATCTGGGGCTGGCTGATGGGCTGGGTGTCCTTTGCTTTCCTGATAGTCGTGGTTGTTGCCGTGGACTACACAATCTCCGCCACGATCCTGCCGGCATTGTTCGGGTACGTCGCCACCCCTGCGAACAACTGGGCCATCACGGCCGTTGTGATGCTCCTGCAGGCCATTCTCGTTGCGATCTCAACCCGCATCACGAACAAAGTCAACGAAACAGCCGTCACCATCCAGATCATCGGCATGATCGGACTGACAATCCTTCTGTTCGTCGTCGGCTCCATCGCCGGACAGCTCGATCTCAACCAACTCTTCTCAAGTGCGCCCGTCGGCGATGCCGACTACTGGACGTTCGGTGGTGTTACCGACGCAGGTCCCTTCCCACTGGCCTTCCTTTTGGGCGCCTTCACCATCGTCGGATTCGAGTCCGCAGCGAACCTGGCCGAGGAGACCAAAAACCCCGCCCGCGTCATCCCCAAAGCGATGGCCCAGGCAGTCCTTTCCCTTGGCATCCTCGGCATGCTGTTCCTTGTCGCCATTACCGCACTCGCTGGTGACCTGACCGAGCTCGCCGGATCCAGCACCCCCGTGGCTACAGTCATTACCTCAGTCCTCGGACCCGTCGTGGGGAACATCCTGCTCGTCCTTGTCGTGATCTCGATCTTCTCCTGCGGCCTGGTCATCACACTCAGCGGCACACGTCTCGTCTGGGCCATGGCCCGCGACCAACGTTTTCCCGGATGGCAATTCCTCCGTAAGGTCAGCCCAACCCGCCACACACCGCTGGCCGCCTCCTTGTTCTTCTTCGTCATCACCCAGGCAGTCCTTGCTATCTTCGCCGGAACCACCGATGCCCTGTTCTCACTGTTCTCGGCAGCAACACTGCTGCCAGCAATGATTTACGCGGGAACCGTTCTCATGTACGCCATCAAACGCAAGTCCCTCCCGCCCAGCCAAGGCTTTACGTTGGGCCGCTGGGAGATTCCGGTAATCATCCTGGCCTCGGTATGGCTGATCTACGAACTGCTGATCTTCCGAGACGACTCGTTCGCCCAGCCACGTCTTTACGTTGCCATCATGATCGGCATCGGCGTCCTCTACCTTGCGTACCTCTTGATCCGCAGAGGCATCCACGGACTAACCATGCCTGACATGACCGATGTCGATAAGACCTTCGACGCAGACGAACCAGTACATTCCGACTCCCCAGGCACTGTGCAGAAGTAAGCTAAGCAGTCCTCTGCCAGTCAACCCAGCAATATTCCTGACACCGCTCCAGAAAGAGGAAACCATGACCACCCGCAATATCACCGCAACGGTCGCCGTCATCGGCGGCGGCGTTGTCGGCGCCGCCGTGCTGCACACACTCGCCCACAGAGGCGTAAATGCCGTGCTCCTCGAAGCCGACACCGACCTTGCCTACGCTGCCAGCGGCACAAACTCCGGCGTCCTGCATACCGGCTTTGATTCAACTCCCGGTGAACTCGAAACAGAGCTCATCCTCCGATCCGCGGAGCTTCGCCCCGAAGTCCTGAAAGCCCTTCAAGTCCCCGTTATCCACTGCGGCGCCGAACTCGTCCCGCACAACGACGAAGACCGCAAAACTGTCAATGCCCTGTTGGAAAACGCCCGCACCAATGGGGTGGACGTTCAGATCCGCGAGACTGACGGCGCACTCCTGGTCCCGGGCGAGTCCGTAACCGACCCCGTCGCATACACCATTGCGTTGGCCCGCTCGGCGGAAGCAACCGGGGCCAGGATCGAGGTGGACGCACGCGTCAGCGCCATCGATACCCATGCCGACGGCCTGCTCATCCACCTGGCCGATGGAGGTCAGGTCCATGCTCAAGCAGCCATCAACTGCGCCGGCCTCCACGCAGACGATATTGCCCGGATGGTTGGTGACGAAACGTTCGAGATCTACCCGCGCAAGGGAGAGTTCTTCGTCTTCGAACTTCCCGCCGGTAAAGAACTCGACCGGATCGTTCTGCCCGTGCCCACAAAGCGCACCAAGGGCGTGCTGGTTTTCCCCACCCTGGATGGGCGGGTAGTGGCCGGCCCCACAGCCGTAGACCTGGAAGACAAGAAGGACTGGAGCGTCCGCCCGTCAGCCCACGAAGAAGTCCTCGAGAAGGCCTTCGTTCAGTACCCTGCCCTGCGAGGTCAAACCCCTGTGGCCACCTATGCCGGTCTTCGCCCCGCCGGACGGAATGCCAACTACGTCATCGGCCAGTCCTCTGCGTACGACAAGCTCATCAACGTCGCTGCTATCCGCTCCACAGGCCTGTCGGCATCATTGGGCATTGCCGCGTATGTCGCCGACCTGGTGCCCGACCTTGGCATCAGGACGGAGGAACAGCGCCCCACCACACCCGTCGAGCAGACGCCGTCCCACGGTTTCTGGTGGGAGCGCACCGCACAGCGTCACAGCGTCGCCCACTGAGCAGGGCCAGCCAAGAAACTCTTTAATTGAAATGAGAAAACCATGACCACAGTGTTGGCCATCGACCAAGGAACGTCCGGCACAAAAGCAGTTGTTGTCGACGAAACCGGCAAGGTCCTCGCCCTCAGCGAGGTAAAGGTGCGCCCGACATACCTGCCCGGTGGCGGCGTTGAACAGGACCCCCAGGCACTGCTCGACTCCGTTATTCAAGCCGGCCGTTACGCCGTGAGCCGTGCCAAGGTTGACGTGGACATTGTGACCTTGGCCAATCAGGGTGAAACGGTGCTGGCCTGGGACCCCGACAATGGGGCCCCGCTGTCCAATATGATCGTCTGGCAGGATCGTCGCGCCGAGGGAGTGTGCGCCGAGCTACGTGATCACGCTACCGAAATCGGTCAGCGGACCGGGCTGGTGCTCGACCCATACTTCTCCGCCCCCAAACAGACGTGGCTGCGGCGGAACGTCACGACTGAAGGCGTCGTCACCACCTCGGACACGTGGCTTCTTCACCAGCTCACGGGCGAGTTCGTCACTGATGCTTCAACTGCCAGTCGCTCATTGGTCATGGACGTCGACAGCGGCGAATGGGACCCTCACCTCCTGGACTTGTTCCAACTCGGGAACGAGAAAATGCCAACCATTCTGCCGAACGACGTTGTAGCTGGAATGACTACGGCGTTCGGAAAAGCCGCGGCGGTTGGTGGGCTGATCGTGGATCAGCAGGCTGCACTGGTTGCCCAGCGTTGCCTGGATGTAGGCGAAGCCAAATGCACCTTCGGTACAGGAGTGTTCCTGCTGGCCAACACCGGGAGCACTGCCGTGCGGTCCAGTGCGGGGCTATCCTCCTCCATCGCTTGGCAACAACGCAAAGAGACTACCTACTGCCTGGACGGGCAAATCTACACGGCGGCATCGGCCGTGCACTGGCTCGAACAACTCACGTTCATCGACAGCGCAGCCGACCTCGACAGGGTGGCCGCGGCGGACTCCGAAGGTGTTCTCTGCGTCCCAGCTCTGGCAGGTCTCGCAGCTCCTTGGTGGCGCCCAGAGGCCAAAGCCACGATTACCGGCATGACCCTGAGCACCGGCAGCGAACACTTGGTCCGGGCAGTTTTGGAAGGCATTGCCGCCCAGGTAGCCGAACTTGCTCGCTGCATGTCCACTGACCTCGGGCAACCTCTTCGTCGCCTGCGTGTTGACGGTGGCCTCACCCAGAGCCGCGTGCTTATGCAATCAGTCGCCGATCTGATGCAAACGCCCGTCGATATCTACCCATCCCAGCACGCTACGCCTCTCGGAGCCGCCGCCTTGGCCCGAATGGCGATGGACCCCACCCTTACGCTCAACGACGCCATCATCGATTGGGCACCTGCCACAACCTTCGAACCACAGTGGTCTAAAAGCCGCGCCGATGAGTTCTCCAGTCGCTGGCGCTCAGTCGTCGACGGAGTCCAGTAACGGCTACCCACGCCGCACAATAGTTCCCCAATTGAAAGGACACCATGTCTGAGAATCGCATCAACATTTCCTCCGGATCGCCCCGCGAGCCCGTCCTCGGCTACTCACGAGCAGTTCGTGTCGGAAACCAAATTTTCGTTGCAGGAACCACCTCAGGAGGAGTCGGAGACGACGCCGCGGCACAGACCCGAGAAATCTTCTCGCGCATCGAAACCGCGCTCAAGGAAGGTGGGGCATCCTTCGAAGACGTCGTTCGAACACGCGTCTACCTGACCAACATCGCCGACTTCGATGCTGTCGGAGCCATCCACGGCGAAATTTTCGGGGGCATCCGCCCCGTGACCGCCGTCGTTGAAGTAAATGCCCTCGCGGCACCGAACCTTCTGGTCGAAATCGAAGCTGACGCGTTTATAACCGCATAATTCAGCGGGGGTTCGAGGCAGCCGGCCCTACGGTGCCGGTGGCCTCGAGCCCCTTTCGTTTGCCCTTGACAGTCACCCCCGGCAGCACCACAAATCAGTTAGGGAACACCATGAAGAGCAAACTAGAACGGCTCAAGCTGCACCCAGACCGAATCCTTCGCATGGAACTCCTCCGTGCCACCGAAGCTGCCGCGATTCGCGCCGTGCCCTACATCGGAAAAGGTAACAACAACGCGGCAGATGGAGCCGCTGTCGATAGAATGCGAGCTTTCCTCGGCGCTGTCACCTTCGATGGCGTAATCGTCATCGGAGAAGGCGAGAAGGACAACGCTCCAATGCTCTTCAATGGCGAACGCGTCGGGAGTGGCACCGGTCACGCAGCTGACATCGCCATCGACCCCATTACCGGCACCTCCCTCACTTCCGCGGGCAGGCCGAACGCTTTGTCCATGATCGCCGTCAGCGACCGCGGCTCAATGTTCGATCCAACAGCCGTGTTCTACTGGACAAAATCGTCACAGGACCGGCACGCGCCGGAGTCGTGGACATCGACAAGCCAATCGGCGAGAACATACGCGCATTCCCATCGTCGAGGTAGCCGCAACCATTCCGGATATCCGGTGCGGTTTCCGCTATGGCGTCCAACACTGACGAATGGGTGTGGACCCGCCTACCGGCCCAAGCTACCCGACAAGGCCCATCGTTGCACATTCCATTCCCCAGCATTCCCGCATCCTGAATAGGGAGTCGGGTACCGCGCATCGCTCCCGACTGACTTGCATTCAATGCCAAGGGCCATTCGGTCGTTAGTTGCTTGCCGCTATGCCGGCCACTCCGTTGGTTCGCTGATCCCTAAAGCGTCCAGGGCAAGCAGCTCAGCGGTCCGGGTGATGGATGTCCTCCTGCGTGCCTGACTGATCTCCGGGGTAACGATTGCACTGACGTTAGGGTTCGAAATCCATGCGTGACACAGCGTGACGATCGTAAGCAGAAGTTCTTCGGCGACCGGTCGCCCTATCCCTGGAAGGGCACGACATAGGCCCGCTACCGTTTCTGCAGACCGCAGGGCGCGGCGGTCGGGGTCCACCGGTTTACCGTATTCCAGCCCCTCCCAGGACGTAAGGCGGGCGAGATATGGCTGTCCGATGATGATGTCGAAGTACCGGCCAGCAAGATCTGCCACGGCACCCGGACCAACCCCCAGAACCGGTAATTCCTCCAGCGCAGTGGCTAGCTGTCTGGTTAAAGCCGCCTGGAACAGCTGGGCTTTGCTTCCAAAGTAAAAGTAGATTCGTTCCTTGTTGACGCCCGATAACTTGGAGATTTGATCAACCCTGGCGCCTGCGAAGCCACGTTCCGAAAATTCCTTTATGGCAGCATCGAGAAGCCGTGCCCGAGTCGCCTCCTTATCCCAAACCACTGCGCGGCTATCGCTCGCACCTACGGCATCGGGGGTCTACTCCTGATGCCAGTATCAGCCAGTCGGTGGTGTGTGAATCGTCGCCCGGCGCTCTATGCCCGCATAGAGCGCAACTCTTCTCACTTCTGGGTCGCAGGGGCTGCAAGTACGAAAGGGCCGCTGCTAGTCGTCTAAGGAGTGGTGACTTCACATGGTCCTCATTTCTCCCCAACGGGTTTTTTCGTGCCTTGGCACCTGAAGTAAGTTGTCGGCGCTGGCTCCTCGGCTACAGCACGACCTTGTTTGCCGCTTCGCCTGCGCCCTGTGCTCTGACTCAGGCCGTCCTGGCTACCTTCTGCGAATTATCTGCCGCTCATGCGGAACGCCAAGGGCCTCCAACATTGGCCGAAGTTTCGACCAGCTCTCGGCTAACTCCTCTTCGGGAGTTGAAGCTTGGACGATCCCACACCCTGCAAAGAGCCGAACGCTGGCCGGACTCTCGATAAGCCCGCCGCGAAGGGCGATTCCCCACTCTCCGTTGCCGATACCGTCGGTCCACCCCACTGGACCTGCGTATGCTCCGCGGTCCATTTGCTCCAATTCATGGATTGCTGCGTCGGCTGCTTCGGTGGGAGTGCCGCAGACCGCGGCAGTCGGATGTAGGGCCGCAACCAGCTCAAGGGAGGAAGGAACGCGCGCTGGTTTAGGACCGTTGAGGGCGTTCAACTGGGCTGTGACATCAGAAGCCAAGTGCCAGACGTTCGGCAATTCGAGTACGAACGGTTCGCAATCTGATGTCATGACCTTCGAATAGGGTGAAAGGCTTTGGGTGAGTGAGTCGACGGCGAGCTGGTGCTCGTACCGTTGCTTCTCTGACCCAAAAAGTACCCGCCGTGCGTATGCCTTGTCCGACTCAACCAAGTGTTGTTGGTTATGACGGTCGAGCGTCCCGGCGAGCACGCGGGCCCGTGCCACGTTTCCGTCTACCTGGACTAGCATCTCGGGTGTTGAACCGATCGCCCCGTCGACGGCGTAGGTCCAGCAGTGTCGGTAGCGCCGTGCCAATCTGCGTAGCACCTGTGCGGTTGGGATTGCCGACGACAACTCAATTAGGACGTCGCGGGCCAAGACGATCTTCTTAAGTTGTCCGTCGGCTATCCGTTGCACACTCGTCTGCACAGCAGAGCGATATTCGTTCTCGGACATTCTTCCCGCCACGACGGTGGCACCCGTCAAAAGGCCGTCACCTGGCCGATTACTGAGAAAGGCGTTCAGGGCGGACATAGCAGCGCTGACGGTCACTTCCTTGGCTGTGTCGAACGAGAGGTAAGTCAGCCACCGTCGGTTGCCCTCCGAGCCGATCAGCACCTGGGGAACAACCAGCTGGGACTCATGGGACGAGACTGAAGAAAAAGTAAAAGATCCGAACGCTATGGCACCTGTCCCGGTTCCGCCCACCTGATTTTCGATCAATGCGGTGGACTGAACTTCCTCCCACCACTGAGAGGCTTTGCTAAACCGCTCGGGCCCTCGGGCGGTAAAGCGTCCAGCCTCTCCGAAGCCTACTAACCCGCCTTCGCGCCGAATCCAGCAGAGAACCTCGTCTGTAACCAAGTAATCCGAAAGACCGGCTTCAGTGAGAACAGGCCCCTCGACAGTGATGCCCCGAAGGATGCTGCGTGGTTGGACTTCGGACATTCCGGACGGTTCGATGCGTTTGTTTCGGAGTTGCATTCAAATGCTCATATCCTCGGGATTTCGTTGTGCTCCGCGTCCAGCGGCCGGAGCCTACTCATCGGTTCAAAGCGCTGCTAGGTCCGCTGTCGCGGGGATCGTTGCTTTGGAGGCCCTAACTGCGATCGTGAGTGGCGGTAGCTGCGAGACTGCTAAGGTCACGGTGTCACCGGGTGTGAGTGGTCCGACCCCGTTTGGGGTTCCGCTGGCGATTATGTCACCCGGGTTGAGGGTCATTGCTTCGGAATAAACTTCGATAAGTTGGGCTACGTCGTAGATCAAATCAGCCACTTGCCCATCCTGGCGAAGGTCACCATTGACGCTAAGTCTGAGATTCAATATCGAGGGATCTGGTATCTCATCAGCTGTGACGATAGCCGGCCCCAAGGGTGTAAATGTGTCAAAGCTCTTTCGGTAGGAGCGATCCTCGTCGCCCCGCATAGTCACGTCGATCAAGGCGAGATACCCGAAAACATGGCTTAAGGCATCTCCGCGGGATGTGTTTTTTGCGCGGGTGCCGATAACCACCCCTAGTTCTGCTTCATGGTCGACCCGGCGCCTAGGGTCCGGAAGTCTGATTGCCTCATCAGGTCCTACTACGGAGGAAGGTGCCTTCAGGAAAGCGACATACTTCTCGATCGTTCCGGGTACGTCCGAAAAGGCTCCAGCGGCGATCATTTCTTCACGATGCGGGCCGTGATTGACCGGTGCCGCGAGGATTTTCGAAGGCCTTGGTTGAGGCGCCCTGAAGGTTACCCGCGAGCGGGGGATACCGGTGCTATGTGCGGCATCCCTCATCTTTGGCTCAAGCGTTTGCCAGCCCTCAATCAGCATGTTCATGCGATCCTGGGGGCGGGTTGATTCTGGAAGAACACTCGTTGCATCGACGATGGAGTCATTGCGCGCCCAAACACCAAGACGATAGTCATCGAACAGACTTAACTTCATTGCTTACTCTCTCTATAGATACCCGAAAAACATCAATTCCTATTTGAAGCAGGGATAGTTGGTTATCTTCCCGGGCGAACTGCCCGGGAAGATAACCAATGAATGTAGGGCCGTGGGACTGCTTAGTCCCGCAAAGGTGCACTTGCGAGGTGCTTGGGCAAGCAGATGCCTGCTACCAAAGTGACTGCCGCGACGCCGATGATGTAGAAGGCGGGCGCGACTATGAGGCCTGTGGCACCGATGAGCCATGTGCAGACGACAGCTCCGAAGCCTCCGAAGATGGTCACTGCGGTTCCAGTGGCAATGGAGACCAGGGTGCCGCGGTTTTTGGAGCTGAACAGCTCTGTGATGGTGGCGGCGCCGACACCGGCGATTGGAGCTGTGAACAACGCCAGCGCAATCTGGGTGAGGACAAGGGCTGTCAGTGATTGTGTCTCGGCAAGGAACAGGAACAATGGATAGGAGAACAACAGGTAGCCAAGTGCGCCAAACACGATCAGGGGCTTTCGCCCGATCTTATCGGAGAGGTGACCCATGACTGGCAGGAGAACAACGGTCAATGTCGCCCCGCTGACGGTTGCCCACAAGGAGGACTGCAGATCGATCTTCAGGAACTGTGCCGCGTAGCTGGGCATGTACGTGAGAGCAACCATGGCGGTCACGCCCCACAAGGCATTCACGCCGACTGTCAGGAGAAATCCGGCGCGCGCGCTCAGTTCCTTTCCGGTATGCGAGGATTCTGCTTGCGGCTCGCCATCAACGCCAACTTTGCGGGACGCGATGAATACCGGTGGTTCCTCCAACCGACGCCGAAGGACCAATACAACGATTGCAAGAAGGGAGCCTACGATGAAGGGGATACGCCAGCCCCAGTCGCGCATTGTGTCTGCGCCCAGTACCGAAGACAACCCTGCCGTGACCAGCACACCAAGTAACAGGCCGCCATATGTGGCCACTTGATGGAAACTCCCAAAGAAACCGCGGCGACGGTTATGAGCCCATTCGATAAGGTATACGGCGGAGCTCCCGAATTCCCCGCCTGCCGAGAAGCCTTGCATAAGGCGCCCCACGACTATCACCACGGCGCCGAAGGCGCCGGCAACGGCATATCCTGGCGCTACTCCGATGAGCAGTGAGCCGGTTGCCATCAGGAGCATCGACAGTAGCATGACGGATTTGCGGCCGTTACGGTCGATGAACGGGCCCAGAATAAAGGCGCCAAGTGGCCGTCCGACGAAGCCGACAGCAAATACCGCGAAAGTTGCCATGAGGGCGGTGACTGGATCGTTTGAGGGGAAGAAGGTAGCTCCGATATATACAGCTAGAAATCCGTAGACCGTGAAGTCGTACCACTCGAGGAGATTTCCTAGGGTCACGAGGGTGGTCACTCGCTTGAGGTTGGTTGGGTCCTTTTGTGCTGGATCTTCCAGCACAAGATTGTTTGTATTCGTCATTGAATATCCTTTGAGTGCGAACGGGAAGGGTTTCGTGTTGCTGTGCAGGGGCCACGCCAAAGCTCAGGCCGCTGAACCCGGTTGTAGTTTCTTTACGCCGACGCTTGTCGGGGCGGGACTGCTGAGAACCTCTTCAGCGACTAGAAAAGAGCTTCAGTCGGGACTGGCTCCCAGACAACGCGTCCGTTTTCGCCGCGGACGACCTTGCCGAAGGGCTGGTCACCGAAGTGATAGGAGAACGCATATGTGTCGTCTTTGAGAAGCTCGGAGAGGACACGCGCGCGGGCTCCCTGAACGGATTCCGTGTGGCTGTCCGGTGCTGAGCCCCAATCCAGGTGCTCCAGTTGTGCCGGTGAATGGAAGACGTCGCCGAAGACAACCAGTCGATTCCCGGATGCTGACGTCATGATGTAGGACGCATGACCTGGTGTATGCCCAGGGGTGACAAGTGCACTGACGCCTTGCACAACTTCGCCGCCATCCTCGACAAGTTTGAGGTTTGGATGGTTCAGCAAAGGTTCGACGACCGTTGTCGGGTCGGGCATGTCGGCCGGGGGAATCCCTTGGGACAGGGGCTCCCATTCCTGGCGAGCCAGAACATAAGACGCGTTGGGGAAGGTAGCTGTGCGTGCTCCGTGGCCATCGTCGACAAAGGCCCAGCCCGTGTGGTCAATGTGAATGTGCGTGAGGGCAAATACTTCGATGTCTCCCGGTTCCAGGCCGACTGCTTTGAGGGTGTCCAGCAGTGCTCCACCCTGGATGGGCCCGTAATGCGAATCAAACTTGATGTCGCCAAGTCCCGCGTCAATCAGCAGGCGAAGATCGTCCCGTTCTACCAGCAGGCCGCCAGCTGTCATTGGCACACCGCCGGCTTCGTCCAAAGCTTCGGGATGATCCCGCCAGTAACTGTCGGGGAATGAACTCAGGAAGCGCGTGGGGCTGAGCGACATGGGGCCGTCGACAATATAGGTGAACGTGAACTCATCCATGGTCCAGCGGCGGACCGCGGACTGCGTTCCAATTTTTCCAATGGTGGTTGTTGTCATCGTGATCTATTCCGTTCCTGTTTGAACCGATTTGGGTGATGCTTTGAGACTCGAGATGCCCGTTGAGGGGATGAACCCCCGCTGGAGGTTAGCTGTGTTGGCGGTTTTTCAGCCGGGGGAATAGATCCGTTGCGGTGGACGAAAACCGGGCCAGTTCGTGGTCCTGAAGAACCGCGGTTGTACTCAAGAGATCGATGTTTTTCTCGATGACCTCAAGGACGCCCGGGGGATAGTCCGATCCGTAAACGATGTGATCCGCAGAAGTGATCTCGAGGAGCGGAAGTAGTGAATTGGGAGATGCTGCCAGTGCTGTGTCGTAGAACAAGCCTGACAACTGTGCCTGGACATCTTCCCTGGCCACACCGTTGGTGTTGCTCACCCACGGCAGCATCCCGGTTGATCCCACGCGCTCTGCAAGGGTCGGAAGGACCCCGCCCGCGTGTGACACGACAAATTTTATGTTCGAAAACTTCTGGAAAACCCGGGCATAGACAGCATCGACGATCGTCCGGGCAGTGTCCATGGGGAATTCGATGACCGGTCCGGGGCGACCGCACGATACCTGACCGAAGCTGGGCGGCTGTACAGGATGTAAAAAGACAGTGGCGTGCCTGTCGTCGAGTGCTGCGAAAACGTCCGTGAACCGAGGATCCCCCAAGTACGCGCCGTCATAATTGGTGACGAGCACAAAGCCGTCTGCGCCAAGGTCATCGATGGCCCGGGACACCTCCGATACTGCTTGACAGGGGTTGATAAGAGGAAGATTTGCAAGCAATCCGAAGCGGTCCGGGTTATCCCGCACCACCGTTGCTCCGAAGTCGTTATAACGACTGGCCTCGTCCGGCGTGAGCCGGTTCGGGTACGACAGCATCTGCACCGCAATGCCATGCGAATCCATGAACGTCAGGGCATCATCGGCTGTCCAGGGCCCGGTTGGCGGCGCGGTGAAGTGGCCGGCCCGGAACAGGTCTGCCATCTTGTTGCGCTCGGCCTCCGTTAAGGGGGGCGTGTAGTGGGCGTGTACATCGATTAGTTTCCCGCCGGTGCGCTGAAGCAGGCGCTCTGCGGAATTTGTGTCATTTGATTCAGGATTTACCACCGTCTTGCTCCTTGGGTCGTGGTTACGGATGGGTGAGGTTAGCCGGAGTGAATCCTGCAACCCGCTGATACTCGGAGGCGATGGCTTCGCGCTCTCCGGGTGCAAAGACCTGGTTTACATCGCTGAAGCCTTCAGGGGCGCGTTCCTCGGCCAAATCGAGTATTCGCGCGGACCCCTGGTTGCGGTTTGCTCTTACGACCGTGGCAGTGGCGGTAAGACGTTCGTGTTCATATCGGGCCAGTGCAACGTCGGGTGTCCGCTCCTCCATGAGGGCATCTGTGAGCGCACGCGCGTCGATAATTGCTTGGGAAGCGCCGTTGGACCCGACTGGGTACATGGGATGCGCGGCGTCACCTAGGAGCGTTGTTCGTCCTCTATTCCAGGTCGGCAACGGATTACGGTCAACCATGGGGAATACATGAACGGCACCAGCACCGCGCATCAGCTCGGGGACATCAAGCCAGGGGAACGACCATGAATCGAACTCATGGATGAAGTCCTCAATATCACCCGGCCCGTTCCATGACTCTGCGGGAGGAAGTTCCCTTGATGTCTTGCCCAGCACTGCGATCCAGTTGATCAATGCATTACCTTCGCTATCGGGCATGGACAGCGGATATGCCACAACCTTGTGCCCGCGCGTTCCGATCAGTGCCATGGACTTTCCGGTGAGGAATGGCGGCGCCACAGTTGTGCCCCGCCACATGAGCTCGCCACTCCAACTGGGGCTTCCATCGCTGGGAGTGAGCTGCTTGCGTAGTGCTGAGTGCAATCCGTCGGCGCCGATCAGGACGTCAGCCGATTCTTCCGAGGTATGCCCGGTGACGGTGTTGACCAGTTGGAATTGCGCATTGTCGCTGCTGGAATTTGACCCGCTAACGGTTAGCCCATTCCGGATGGAAGATTCACCTAGACGGCGGCGGACGATGTCCATCAGGGCCATCTGGAAATTGCCGCGGTGAATTGAAAGTTGCGGTACGGCGTATCCAGCACCTGTTCCCCGCGGTTCCCGCCAAACGAACTGGCCGTGTCGGTTTGCATAGCACAGTTCTTCTGTTGCGACGGCCAAGGGGAGCAACTCCTCAAGCACGCCAAGCCGGTCGAGTTCCTGAACGGCATGGGGCAACACATTGATGCCGACCCCCAGTGGTCGTGGCTCGGGTACTGCCTCGTAGATAGTGACGGGGATGCCTGCGTCGTGGAGCATCAATGCGGTGGTGAGTCCGCCGATTCCGCCGCCGGCGATTGCGATCTTCATTCGGTTCCTACTTCCTTGGCCCGACAGCGGGCACTGCTTCGTCGGGTGCTGGAGCGGTTGCTGGCTCAAACGTTCCTGTCACCTGCTGCCGTTCGTCCGCCTCCGACTCGCGGTAAAGATGCAAGGCTTCAAGAGCGGCCCGGTCGCTGGCGACGAATAGGTCGGCCGTTTCCTCCGCTTCGTGCTCTACCGGCACCCAGGATGGGACGACGAACACGTCGCCTGGTCCCCATGTGAACTCGGTCCCACCGATGATGGACCGCCCGCGGCCGCGGAACACGGTGTGAATCTGCCCGCCTGTCTGGCGCCGCAGGCGCGTGCGTGCGCCAGGACGAATTCGGGTCATCTGACAGGTCAGAGTCGGTATGGCTGGGCCGCCGGTTAGGGGGTTCGTGTACTCAACAGTCGCACTGGGGTCTTCGGTCCGGGCCAGCAGGTTGCTGAGCGTGGGGTCGACTTGGCTGTATGGATAGCGCAGCAGCGGGGAGTACGGTTTCGACCATTTAGAACCGGCAACCGGGTGAAGTCCAGCGGAACCGAATTGCTCCTCGGAAGAGGAGAAACCAGCGACCTCCTGCATGCCGACCGGATGGTCTTCGAAGAAGATTGATTCCAGGGTAGCGACCATCACTACGTCGATCACGTCAAGCCAGATGGCAGGTTCGTTGCTCTGGTTTGTGTGGTCATGCCATGTACCGCTTGGGGTCAGGACAAAATCTCCGGGCTCCATCCAGCAAGCATCCCCGTCGACCGTCGTAAAGACGTTCTGCCCTGTCATCATGAACCGGATGGCGGACGGGGAATGCCGATGCGCTGGTGCAACTTCACCCGGATCCAGATACTGGTACGCACCGAATAAGGCTTCCGTGGTTCCGATACGAAGCCCTGGGTTGCAGAACTGAAGTGCGCGCCGTTGAGCTGCTCCTTCATCAACGTCGAGAACTCGACCGGCCTGTCGCGCCAGCGGTGCAACAGTGTCCCAGCGCCATAGGTGGGCCCTTGTGTGCGCCATAGGGTGCGCCGGCATCGGCGGCCTGCTCCAAAGCCCTGCCATGTCACGCGCGGCAAGCGCGCCGCAGAACTCTTCAAGCGTCACTTCCGCGGTGTCAGTCCCGCCTTGGCCCGCACTGTAAGTCGCGTCTTTATCCTGCATTCTGTTTACCTCCGTATTCTGTTACCGCATGTGCCCGTTGGCTGAAAACAACCAACTGGGAAACGGTGGACGTCATTCTTCTTGCATGGGCGGTTTTCTGGTCTGACCCAAGCCGGCTCTCTCTTTCGAGGCTGAAGAGCCGGAGCAGCGCCCGCCGGAGGCTGCTGTGGTCGGCTAGAACAGCACTACGGGTTTGATCGTTGTCCCGGCATGCATATCGCTCGCTGCGTTGTTCAGGTCTTTGAATTCGTAGTGTTTGACCAGCTTTTCGAGCGGCAGTTTTCCTTCGCGGTGCAGTGCTGCCAACCGCGGCAGTAGGGTCTCGGGTTCGCCGTCCCCTAACGTCACGCCCAAGATCCGCTTTCCCAGCAGTAGATCGTGCATGTCCAGTGCCACGTCGACACCGGGAGGTGCTACGCCGACGACTGCGCATGCTCCGCCGGTTTTGAGAGCGTCGACGGCGACACGAACTATGAAGGGGATGCCGGTTGTGTCCAGTGCGTTGTCGATACCACGGCCGCCGGTGATGTCAGCCATTGCGGTGACCATATCTGCCTTGGACGTGTCGATGGTGTGCCGGGCGCCGAGCTCCCGGGCAAGTTCGAGTCGCGATGGCACACGATCAACCGCGATGATCTCGACCGCCGGCAGAGCTGCTGCCGCCATGATTGCCGAAAGGCCAACTGCGCCGGCGCCGAAAACGGCCAGGCTTTCCCCGGGGCGGGGAGCAAGGACATTCCAAACTGTGCCGAATCCGGTCTGGACGCCACATCCAAGCGGCGCAAGTAGGGTCAGATCGTCGTCGTTGTCGACTTTCACTACGCTGCGGGCGTCGACGATTGCAGCCTTCGCGAAAGACGACTGGCCGAAGAAACGCGCAGCGATAGGAACGCCTTCCCGAGTGATCGGAGAGTCCTCGCTTCCCCGTGCGCCGCCTGTCACATTGCGGGGGAGCCACGTATCGCAGTAGGCAGGGTGCCCATTTCGGCATCGATCGCAGTGCGCGCATGAGGTGAAACTCAACAGGACCTTGTCGCCAGGTTGGACTTTGGTGACCGAAGACCCAACTTTCCGGACAATGCCCGCACCTTCATGGCCGAGGACTCCCGGCAACGTGAAGGGGATCTTCCCGGCCTGCACGTTCAGATCACTGTGGCACAGGCCTGCAGCGACCATCTCTACTAGAACCTCGTCCTTGCCAGGCTCACTGAGGTTCACCTGGCTGAAGGTGAAGGGGTCGCCGGGACGCTCGACTACGGCTGCTGTGGTGGAATACATGGTGTCTGTTCTTTCTTAGGTAGCCGGCGCCAAGGCGACGATGACGGATTTGGTCTGCAGGTATTCATCCAGCCCTTCAGGGCCGTTTTCCCGTCCGTATCCGGATTGTTTGTAACCGCCAATGGGCATGGCAATATCCATAGAAGCCCACGTGTTCACCCACACCGTTCCAGCTTCGAGTCGTGAGGCAACGCGATGCGCCCGGGAGATGTCTCGGGTTTGAAGACCAGCGGCGAGTCCGTAGGGGGTGTCGTTGGCCATCCTCACGGCCTCCTCTTCGGTGTCGAAGGGTTGGACGGTCAGGACTGGCCCGAAGATTTCTTCCTGTACGTAAGACGAATCCTGGGCGACTCCGGTCAAGATGGTGGGTGCGACGTAGAAACCTGGACCTGGCGGGCACGGTGCGCTGGTAGCCATGACACCGTCCCGCCGGGCTCGGGCCAGGACTGATTCGACTTTTGCCTTGTGGCTGGGCCCGGCCATGGGGCCGACCATAGTTTCGGGATCAGACGGATCACCGACCGTGATCCGCTTACAGGCGGCCTGCAGTTTCTCAAGGACTTCCTGATAGACCGGACGTTCGACGAGGAGCCGGCTGCCCGCCATGCAGAATTGGCCTGTATTGAAAGTGAACGCCTTGACCGATGCGCCGACTGCGGCGTCAAGATCAGCATCTGCAAAAAGGATGTTCGCGCTCTTGCCGCCCAACTCGAGAGTCACGCGGGTGAGGTTGTCTGCGCTTTGCTCTACAATCCGTTTGCCCACTGCGGTCGAGCCTGTGAACGCGATCTTTGCAACCCTTGGATCCTGGACCAGGGCACGTCCGGCCTCAACATCTCCTGTGACCACGTTGTACACGCCGTCCGGCAGGCCAGCTTCGTGCAACACCTCGGCAAGTTTTAGTGCCGTCAAGGGGGTTTCCGCGGCAGGTTTATGTACGACCGTGTTTCCAGCAGCAAGGGCAGGGGCTATTTTTTTGCTCGACAGTACCAGCGGAAAGTTGAAGGGGGTGATGGCGGCAACCACGCCGAGCGGCTCACGCTGGGTGTAGGCCAGGGCAGCCGAGCCGGACGCTCGGACCGCTCCTTCGATCCCCGCAGCGAGGTTGCCATAGTACTCGAAAGTCTCGATGGCGATCGGAATGTCGATTCGACGAGTCGACGTGATCGGCTTTCCCACGTTGAGGGACTCCAGCTTGGCGAATTCTTCTGCTCGCTGTCGAAGTAACTCAGCGGCTCGGAGAAGGATTCGGCCACGTTCACGTGGGCGCATCCGCGGCCAGGGACCGTCCGCGAAGGCTTGATGCGCTGCAGCAGTAGCACGTGCGGCGTCCGCTGCAGTCGCTTCGGCAACTGCAGCTGCAACCAGGCCTGTCGCGGGGTCTGACAATTCCCTCGTGGCTCCGTCCCCGGCAAGCTCCCACCGACCGCCAATGAACAGCCGGCCTGGGGAAACGTCGACCATGGTTCGCTCCTGCACCTTCGTCACTGAAGGACCTCCTCAAAATTGATGTGAGTTCAGTCTCAACGGCGGTGGATGCTTGCGGAACGCGTAAAACTACCCCTTTCCTCTGACCCCGCAGATCTACCCTGCGTCATCGGCCGGCGGCACGTGCAGAGGTCATCTCCGTCCGTACGTCGGTATCCACCAGAGAACGAAGCGGCATTTATCCTGGCCGGAACAGGGCCCGCCAACCAAGATCACTGCATCTGCCGTGGCCCCTTGGGAAAAGTACGTAGGGCTGGCTTTGGAACATGAACGCGAAGCCGAGAATAGATAGTCGTGTGTAGAATCGCCCTCATGCTCATACTGAATTCATCCGTAATGAGGCGGACGGGATGGGGTCACCTCGCGTTGCCTTTGAGCAACTGGTGTAGGCTCCGGCCCGGAGTTCTGCATGGATGAGATCTCGTCCGAGAGTCGGGGCAACCTGCCGAACGCTGTCACAAGTTTCGTAGGACGGCGAAATGAACTAACCGAGGTTCGAGAGCTTCTCGGGTCCGCTCGATTGGTGACCTTGACCGGGGTAGGCGGGGTCGGGAAGAGCCGCTTCGCGGTGGAGATAGCAGAAGAACACAATTCAAAGTTCCGCGACGGGACCTGGCTGATAGATTTGGCGGTTGTCCGAGAGCCCGAACTGCTGGAGCACGCCGTTGCAACGGCACTGGGCGTGCCTAATCCATCGAACCGTCGCACACTGGATCGTTTGATTGAGTACATAGCTCGACGCCAGTTGCTGCTCGTCTTTGATAATTGCGAGCATCTTCTCTCGGCCTGCGCTGGCGTTATTGGTTCCCTGCTGCGTAATTGCCCACACGTGCAGATCATTACTACCAGTAGGCAGGTTCTGGACATTGCTGGTGAACATGTCTATCCGTTGGCACCGCTGCCCATCCCCGAGCCCGAAACCGAATTTACCAGCGAGGTGTTGTCAGGATTTTCATCCGTGAACCTGCTTGTGGACAGGGCCAGAGCCATCAAGCATGGCTTCGTGGTAAACGACGCAAACGGCAAGGATGTGGCCCAACTGTGCGCGCGATTGGAAGGAATCCCTTTGGCCATTGAGTTAGCTGTCTCGCGAATGCGTTCAATGCAGCTCAACGAACTGGTAGAACGGCTGGAGGACCGGTTCGGATTGCTCACCGGCGGGAATCGTTCCGCGCTACCGCGCCAGCGCACACTGCGCGCACTGATCGACTGGAGCTTTGACCTTTGCACGCCGGAAGAACGTCTGCTGTGGGCGCGTCTTTCCGTATTCGCTGGCGAATTCGACCGGTTGGCTGCTGAACAGGTGTGCAGCGGAGATGGCCTACCTGCTGGCCAAGTTCTTGACCTGATGGATCACTTAGTTGCGCAGTCGATTCTTCAAACTGTCGAAGGCAAGGGACGCGGGCGTTTCCGGATGTTGATGACTGTTAAGGAATACGGCTTGGAGCGCCTAGCATCGCCTGAGGCCGTGTCTGAGCTCCGAAACCGTCACCAGGAATACTTCGAAGCGATGGCCGTTCAAGTTGCGAGAGATTGGACTGGGCCTGGACAGGAAGCAGGATTAGCTAAGCTACGCGCAGACCGAGGCAATCTGGAATTGGCTTTGGATTGGTGCGTCAGCACAGGGAATACCGAGCGTGCATTGGCAATGGTGACTGCGTTGCGTTATCACTGGTGCGCGGATGGATTTTTGAGCGAGGGCCGTCGCTGGTTGGACCTTGCACTGGGGCTGGGCAGCTCTTCGCCATCCGGGCGGTGCGCCGCATTGTGGGTGGCCGCATGGGTTTCTTTGCTACAAGGAGATGTAGCCGCCGCAGAGCAGCGGCTGTCGGAGTGTGACACGCTCGCTGGCAAGCTGGGTGACCATATCTCGTTCGGTATGACGCTTGTTTTGTGGGGTACTGTGGAGCTCTTCCGTGGACAGCTCGAGGGAGCCGTGGACCAATTCCAGGTTGCTCTAGACAAATTAGCTTCGTTTGGGCACCACGAGGGGGAGCTTTTCGCTGGATTTCAGA